>JAFASB010000524.1 GCA_019244985.1 Acidimicrobiia bacterium
GTGGTAGCCGGCGAGGTTGGCGAAGGCCCACTCGCGCGTGCGTCGCGAACCGTGGAAGACCACGCGCCGGTCGGTGATCGTCGCCATCCCGGTGTCGACCGCCGAGGGCAGCTCCTCACCGGCGTCCTTCTTGGCCCCGTCGACCGCGCCGCGGTAGCGGACACCGCGCGCCAGGCGGAACGAGAAGCCGGTGTACCCGACCGCCCACCGCTCGGGCGAGTTGCGCGGCTCCACCAGACTCACCCGCTCGAGTACCGAGAACACCCGCTCGCCGGGCGCCAACTCCAACGGGACACTCGCGTCGTCGGCCGCGGTTGCGCCCGCGAACGACTGGGCGATCGCCAGCTGGGAGCGGAGGGCATCAGCTTCGTCCTGCCAGGGCTCGAGCGCCCGCCGGTACGCGGCTGCTTCGCGGCGGTAACGGCGCAACGAGCGGCCGGTCCCCAAACCCCACAAGGGCATGGGCGAACGCTAACGCGCGCTGTCTAGGACGGGCGCCCGGTGCACTCGGGGTGCCCCTGGGTGTGGAACGCGAAGTTCTGCATCCCCGCGTGATCGACGATGCGTTGGCCCGTGTTGATCGCCACGGTCCAGCTCGCGGCCGCTCCCGGCTGCACGATGCTGCCCTCGGCGTCCTTGAAGATCACGTCCTGCGTGCTGCCGTCGCTGTAGTAGAGGCGCACGATCAGGCTGTCGACCTGGATGGGCCGGTCGATGTGGTTCGTGACGGTCGCCGTGGCGTCGGTCTCGTAGTCGGTATTCGGGTTGATCTGCTTCGGGAACGTGTGCTCATCCACGCTGGCAGCGGCCGTGCCGCTCCCGCAGCCGGGATTGTTGAACACCACGTTGGTCGTCGCCGGCGGCGAGGTCGTCTGCGTCTGGGTGGCCGTCGTCGCCTGCGTGGACGTGAACGTCGCAGTTGTCGTGGCCGTGCCCGCGGACGCCGGCGCCGGCGCCTGGGTCGACGGCGGGGTCAACGGCGCGAGCGTCGCGACGGTCGTGGTCGTGGAGGTCTCGGGGACCCGGGCGAAGACCTGGCCGAGGACGCGCGGCTTGCTTGACGAGCCCGAATCCTCGGTCACGAAGTGACCGACTCCGAACCCGCCGGCGAACACTGCGACGGCGATTGACCCCGCGACGATCGGCGTCGGCAATCTCATCTGCATCCCCCGCTCATTTGTCCCCTTCGCCTCGGTCGCCAGTATCGCGGCCTCGGAGACATTTGTCACGCGGAGTGGCCATAGTCGTCCTTCGGGCCCGCTCTCCGCGGCTGCGCGAACAAGCCCGCACCGAAGGGAACAATGGTGGCATGACCACCCCGCCGGTCAACCCCTCGTTCGGCCGCATGCTCTGGCGGGGCATGATCAAGCACTGTCCCCGGTGCGGGACCGGCAATCTCTTCACAGGCTGGTTCCGGATGGTCGAGCGCTGCCCCGGGTGCGGCTACCGCTTCGAGCGAGAAGAGGGTTTTCAGCTCGGCGGGTACGTCATCAACTTCGGCGTCACCGAGGGCCTCGCGTGCCGGGCGAGCGCGGGCTACACCGGCGCCGCCGCCGCCAACCCCGACGTCGCCGTGTGGCCCGTCATCGTTGGCGGCCTCGTGGCCGCCGTCGTCACGCCGATCGTGTTCTTCCCGTTCTCGCGCACGATCTGGGCGGCGATCGACCTCGTTCTCACGCCCCTCAGCCTCGTCGAGCAAGCGGAGGCGGAGACCGCGGTGGCGGCGCGGGCTACGAGCTCCGACGAGCGAGGGCAGGCAGATTCAGCACCCTGATCTCCCGCCGGGCCGTCTCGATCCAGCCGCGGTCCCGCAGCTGACGCAGCGCCTTCACCACGGCCTCACGCGACGCCCCCGCCCAGCCCGCCAGCTCCTCCTGGCTGAGCGGTAGACGGATGGCGATCACCGAGTCGGTCTCCTCGCCGTAGCGCCCGGCGAGCTCCACGATCAGGCGGGCGATGCGGCCGACGGTGTCGAGGGCGCCGAACTCGACACGGCGCTTGTCCGAGTCCCGCAGGCGGCCGGTCACCGAGCGCAGGATGCCGAGCGTGGCCGCCGGGTTCCGCTCGAGGAGGCCTACGAACTCGTCGGAGGTGAGCACGTGGGCGTCGAGCGGTTCGAGGGCGGTCGCCGTCGCCGAGCGCGGTTCGCCGTCGATGGCGGAGAGCTCACCGAGCAGCTCGCCCGGACCGAGCACGGCAACGAGCCGCTCGCGGCCGTCGGCGCCGTAACAAGAGATCTTCACCCGACCCTTGACGATCAGGCCGACCCAGTCGGAGTGGTCGCCCTCGTGGAACAAGGCCGCGCCCGTCCGGAACTTCCGCGCTCGGCCTTCGGCCCGCAGCAGCGCGACGACAGCGCTCTCAGTCGTCCCCAGTTCGACCGGATCCCCCACGCCGCGGAGTGTAAAGGCGCGCCGCGTTAGGACGCGGAGTCGACCAGACCCCAGCGGCGGCGGATGGCGCGCTCGAAACGGGCGAAGAACACCGAGTCGACCACGACGCCGATCACGAAGATCGTCACCATCGCCGCCAGCATGGCGACGTAGTCGTTGTTCTGCTGTGTAAACGAGAGCCGTACGCCGAGCGACGGCTTCTTGGCGATGATCACCAGCAGCTCGCCGGCCAGCAGGCTGCGCCAGGCGAACGCCCATCCCTGCTTGAGCCCGGCGACGTAGCCGGGGAGACAGGCGGGGATGATCACGTACCGGTACGTCGACAGCCCCTGGGCGCCGAGGACGCGCCCGGCGCGCAGGAGCACGGGCGGTATGTGGTCGACGCCGGTGATGATGCCGTTGGCGATCGCCGGCGCCGCGCCGAGGATGACGACGAAGAGGATCGCCGACTCCCTGAGACCGAAGAGCACGATGGCGAGGGGGAACCAGGCGATCGTCGGCATCGTCTGCAAGCCGGTGATCATCGAGCCGATCGCCGTGCGCAGCACCTTCGAGCGGGCGACGGCCATCCCCACGGTCGAGCCGATGAGAAGGGCGATGCCGTACCCGAGCGCGGCGCGCTGCAGCGTGTTCCCGGCTGCCTCGAGGATCGTGCCGCTCTGGATCTCGTGCCACAGCTCTTTGAACACCGCGATGGGCCCGGGGAGGATGTACGACGGCTTCCAGTGCAGCCAGACGACGGTCTGCCACAAGAGGAAGAAGATCCCGACGGCGGCCAGCTTGGGCCACGCCACCGCCCACGCGCGCCGCCCGGGCGACGGCGCCGGTGCGATGGGGACATCGAGGGCGTCGAGGCCGGCGAGCTCGACGTCGAGCGTGGCGGCGTCAGGCTTCTTCGTCGTCGTCGGCATGACGGCGCACCTCCTTGCGCAGGCGCTCGGTGACTTCGGCGGCGACGGCTGCCACTTCGGGCGACTCGAGCCGGCGGGGCCGGGCGATCTCGATCGGGAACTCGGCCATGACCCGCCCGGGCCGGCTGGAGAGCACGAGCACGCGGTCGCCGAGGCGCACGGCCTCGCGGACGTTGTGGGTCACGAACAGCACCGTGATCCCGGTCTCGGTCCACACCCGTTCGATCTCGTCGTGCAGCAGGTCGCGCGTGATGGCGTCGAGGGCACCGAAGGGCTCGTCCATCAGGAGCACCTGCGTCTCCTGGGCGAGAGCGCGGGCGAGGGCCACTCGCTGGCGCATGCCGCCGGACAGCTCGTGGGGGCGGCGGTCACCGAAACCCTCGAGCCGAACGGTGTGGAGGAGCTCGTCGACGCGCTCGGCGCGCTCCTTCTTGGAGACCTTGCGCAGCCTGAGGGCGAGGCCGATGTTCTTCTCGGCGGTGAGCCACGGGAACAGCGCCGCCTCCTGGAACAGGAGGGCGGGCCTGCCCTGCACCTCGATCTCACCCGCGCCGGGCCGGTCGAGACCCGCTACCAGGTTGAGCAGCGTCGTCTTGCCGCAGCCCGATGCGCCGACCAGGCAGACGAACTCACCCTTGTCGACATCCAGGGAAATGCGGTCGAGGGCAAAGGTGTGCGCCCCCGCCGGGCCGTAGACCTTGGAGACACCCCGGATGTCGACGGCGTGGGTCATCCCGACACCGACCCCTTGCCATCGGCCTTGAGGACCGAGTTCAGCGGCGACACGTCGACCAGACCCTTGAGGTTGGTGTCCTTCAGCAGGCCGACACTCTGCGCGTCGGTCGCCTCCTCACGCAGCGTCGATGCCAGCGGGTCCCACGTGAACGTGAGGTCCTTCCACGCCGCTTGGACGACCGGGGTGCTGAGCGCCTTACCGGTCAGCTGGGCGATCGCCTGGTTCGCCGCCTGCTGGGCCGCAGCCGGATTGGCGTTGATGTAGTTCGTCGCGTCGACGTTGCCCTTCAGGAAGTTCTTGACGACGTCGGGGTGGTCCTTCAGGAACTGGGTCCGCACGATGACCGTCGTCGTGAGGAACTTGCCGCCCGACCACAGCGACGCCTCGTTGACGAGGAGCTTGCCCTTGCCGTCGATCACGAGCCGGCTGGTCCACGGCTCGGGCACCCATGCGCCGTCGATCTGACCGGACTTGAAGGTGTCGAGGGTCTGGGCGTTGTCCTGCGGCAGGATCTGGACGTCGCCGCCGCCCTCGGTCGTGGTGTTGAGGCCGTTCTTCTTCAGCCAGTTGCGCAGGGCCACGTCCTGGGTGTTGCCGAGCTGCGGCGAGGCCAGCTTCTTGCCCTTGAGGTCGGCGGGGCCGTTGATGTCCGGCTTGACGACGAGCCCGGCGCCGCCGGAGGTGGCGCCCGAGATGAGGCGCACGGCCTGGCCGTTGGACTTCTGGAAGGCGTTGATCGCCGGGTTGGGCCCGATGAAGGCGATGTCGAGGGAGTTGGCGAACAGCGCCTCGGTCTCCGCCGGCCCGGCGTTGAACGTCTTGGTCTGCAGGCTCACGTTCGACCCGAGGTCCTTGGCGAAGATCCCGTTCGCCACGCCGACGAGGGCCGTCGCGTGGGTCAGGTTCGGGAAGTAGCCCAGCCGCAAGTCGACGTGGCCGGACGACTTGGCGCTCGACGAGCCCCCGCCGCCACCACACGCAGCGCCCACCAGGCCCATCGCCACCACGACAGGCGCGAGCCGCCGCCAGAGAGACAACCCCACGAAAATTCCCCTTTATCGATCGAGGCCAGAAAGTTGACCGAGATAGTAGAGATTCCGGACGCGCAAAGCAAGCTGCATCCACCGCGCCGCCTCAGCGCCGCCGTGCCCGCTGGCGACGTTCCTCGGCCTGGTACGTGGACGCCAGCTCCCTGACCTCCTCGGGAAGGTCGCCGGCTGCCAGGTCGGCGAGCGTCGTGGTCTCGAGCACGACGCGCAGGCTGGCCCGTACTGCCATCCACACCTCCCGCAGGCGCCTGGCCGGGCCCGGGTACGACAGCTCCGACAGGCTCTGGTCGTGGACGTTGGCCAGCGGCCCGTCGATCACGCGGATGACGTCAGCGAGAGTGATCTCCTCGGCCGGTCGCATCAGGGCGTAGCCGCCCTCCGCGCCCCGCTGGCTGCGGACCAGGTACGACCGCTTCAGGTCGTTGAGGATGCCCAGGAGGAACTTGAGAGGGATGTCCTGGGCGCGGGCGATGTCCTCGGCCTTGATGGGCTGCCCATCGGGCGCCTCGGCCAGTTGGGCCATTGCCCGCACCGCGTAGTCGACCTTCGCAGAGATGCGCACCGGCTCAGTCTCCCGCGTCTCGCTGCAGGTAGAGCGCCGCCCCTACCAGGACCAGCGCACCCAGGGCGTCGCCGTCCTCGGGCTGGGCGTGGAGCATCCCAGCCCAGTGGCGCTGCGCCTCACGCAGCGCGTCGCCGTCGCCGTTGGCGGCCTCGGCCAGCTCGCCCGCGGCTTTGCGCAGGTCGCTCTCCTCCCGGGCCAGGGTCCCGGCCTTCTCGGCGAGCCGTTCGCCCAGCTCGGACACGGGCACTGTTCTACCTCCGCAACCACCCACGAGGAGCGGATTGCCCCAGCTGGGGTAGGTACGCCAATCTGGTTTCCTTCATGCGACGGCTGCTGTTCCTCCTGATCCCCGCCGTGGCGCTGGCTGCCCTGGCAGTCACAGTGACCGGCCCGGCGGGCGTCGCCGCCAACCCGCCCGCCTTCAGCCCGCCCGTGCAACTTCCCAGGTGGGGCGGAAGCGAGCCGTCGATCGCCATCGACCCCAACGACGCCAACGCGG
>JAFASB010000149.1 GCA_019244985.1 Acidimicrobiia bacterium
ATCGAAGCAGCGATGGTCGGTGCCGCTCCCATGCACCAACACGAGCCCGGGGCCATCACCCGTGGTCCAACATGCGAGCGACACCCCATCGCTCGCACTGACCGTCGACGCGACGTCCATCACCGGGTCAGGGTGCCGAGGAGCTCAGCGCAGCTGATCTCGTACAACCACGTCTCGTACTGCTTCGGTGACCAGCCCCGTTCGTAAACGAGCAGGTTCCACACGTCGGGATGGTTGAGGGTCCAGAGCGTGTCGGTTGCCCGCCCGAGGGTCAGCCCATGTCGAAGCCCGCCGCGGCGGTGGATCGAGTCCACGATCGTCCGTTGGTTGGCGTGGAAGTCGGTTTGGATCAGCTGCCAGAGCGCGCCGCAGTCGTCATCGATCTCGGAGGCGCCGCGGATGACCTTGAACAGCGGCCCGATCCGCGTCTTCGCGGCGCGTGAGTTTCGGGCGTTGAGTTGAAGCTTGCGAGCGGGGTCGGGCTCGTCCAGGACCTCGCGAAACCATTCGTGCTGGGCGACGGGCGGATCGGCGTCGTCACCCTTGAGCCGCAGGTCCCAGAGAGCCCGGAGAAGGCCGCTCTTGGTGGTGAAAGGCAGGTACACGGTCTTCAACGACACCCCCGCCTCACCCGCGATCGCCTCCATCGTCGTCGCCGGGTAGCCGTCGCGGGCGAACAACCGGTCTGCGGCCTCGAGGATCGACCGGCGCGTCGCTGCCGCCTGCTGCTGGCGGCGGGGCGAGTTGTAGGTCCGCCGCGACATCGGCGCTTTTGCCACTTGACAACTCTACTGCGGAATTCAATACTCGTTATGAGTAGTTAATATCTCTTTTCTGGAGGCGACGATGACCGACACTCGAGACGCCAGCGGGGCGAGGACATTCATCCGAGGGATGTGGACGGACGTCGCTCCGGCCTGGGGGCGCAATGCCGACGAGATCGACGAGCGGGCCGCGCCCATCACCCAGCGCATGCTCACCGGAGCTGCGCTGCGGCCCAGCGACCGCGTCCTCGAGCTGGCGTCCGGTCCCGGGGGCGCGGGGGTCGCCGCCGCGGGAATGGTGGGCGACGAGGGCGTCGTCGTCATCTCGGATGTCGTACCGGAGATGGTGGAGATCGCCGCGGCCCGGGCTGCAGCGCGCGGGGCAACGAACGTGCGGACCGCGGTCCTCGACCTCGAGGACATCGCCGAGCCGGATCACTCGTTCGATGTGGTCCTCTGCCGGGAGGGGATGATGTTCGCCGTGGATCCGGCGCGCGCCGCGCGTGAGATGCGCCGAGTGTTGGTCCCAGGCGGGCGAGCCAGCGTGGCCGTCTGGGCCGAACGAGAAGAGAACCCCTGGCTCGGCGTACTGTTCGACGCCATCGCCGAGGTGACCGGCGTCGTCGTGCCGCCGCCCGGAATGCCTGGTCCGTTCGCGCTCGGCGACGCCGACTTCTTCCAGCAGCTCCTCCTCGACGCCGGATTCACCGATCTCCGTCTCGAGCGCATCGACGCGCCCCTACGGGTGGCCTCCTTCGACGCATGGTGGGCGCGGAACCTGACAGTCGCAGGCCCGGTCGTCGGCATTCTCAACGGACTCGACGATGCAACCCGGGGCCAGCTGCAGGCCCACCTACGCCATGCCCTCGAGCCGTATGCGTCCGATCAGGGGCTCGAGCTGCCGGGGGTCGCCCTGCTCCTATGCGGGCGGACGGGCAGCTGAAGCGCCGGCAGCTCCGTCCCTCCCGATAGGCCATTTTGCTCATCTCGTTCAAGAGTCCGGCTACAGCACCGATACCTACGTTGGAAGCGACCGCTGGGGCCGCTCGAAACGAAAGGGGTATGGGGCATGGACCTCATCCGTTATTGGCAGGAGCAGTGCGCCCCGTACCTGCGGGCGAAGTTCGGGAACAGTGAGCGTGGCGCCAGCCTCGTGGAGTACGCCCTCCTCGTGGCCCTCATCGCCGTGATCTGCATCGTCGCCATCGCCTTCCTGGGCAAGAGCGCGTCGACCAAGTTCTCCACCGTCGGCTCTTCGGTCGCCGGCTAGTTCCACCAGTCACACCGACACGGGCGTCCGCAACGAGGCGGGCGCCTTTGTCGCGTCTACGCCGCCTCTCGCCGGCGCCGGGTCAGCAACACACCTGCAGCTACGGCACCGGCGAGCACAGCGGCGGCGACAGCCGGCAAAGCGATCGGTTCTGCAGCGCGCCTCCGCGCGAGCGAAGCTCCGACAAGGGGCGCAGCGCTGAGCGAACGGACTGATGACCAGGCCCGGGACGCGCAGCCCGTAACCGGCGGCGTCGACATTGGGCGGATCGACATGGTCGTAGAAGCCGCTCCAGTCGTCCCACGAAAGGAAGGTGCCGCGCCGGGCCCGGAGCGTTGAGGGCTCCCAAGATGAACGGTCGTCGTCGCGCTTGCGTTCCGACCGGGTTAACGAGGTCTTGGGGTTCACCTTGCCGCGTCCTGTCGCGGAGAGACGGGTCATGCGGCGCGTCGCATCGCGATGATTGCTCATGTCCCGTCGTGTGCCGTTGCCCCGCCCGGCGGCGCTTCGCCAGCGCCGCGCCACGCGCCTGGTCACGAACCGGACCGTGCGCGGCAATCTCATCTCGGTCGCCGGCCTCGTCGGCCGCCCGGTCACGAACCAGGCCGGCGATGTCATCGGCCGGCTCCAAGACGTCGTCGCCCGCTGGGAGGGCGAGCAGTACCCGCCGATCACGGGCGTGGTCGTCCGCGTGGGCCGGCGCAGTTCGTTCGTCCGCGCCGATCAGGTGAGCAGGCTGGGAGCCAACGAGATCCGGCTGCGCTCGGGACGAGTCGACCTCGTCGGCTACCACCGACGCGCGCGGGAGGTCGCACTGGTTGCCGACGTGATGGACCATCAGCTCGTCGACGTCGACGGGCTGCGGGTCGTGCGCGCTGCCGACCTCTATCTCACCCGCGCCGGCGACCGCGTGCTTCTCGTTGGCGTCGACGTGGGATTCGCAAGCCTGCTGCGGCGTCTTGGGCCTGCGCGCTTCCGCACCCGTCCCACCCCCGAGCAGGTGATCGACTGGGCAACGATCCAGCCATTCGCCGGGGGCGGCGGTGCCGTGCCGCTGCGCCGGCCGAACCAGGAGCTCCATCGCCTTCGCCCAGCCGAGCTCGCGGACCTCCTCGAACACCTCGGACGTAACGAGCGCCAGGAGTTGATCGACAACCTCGAGCCCGAGGTGGCTGCCGACGCCCTCGAGGAGATGCAGCCCGAGGAGCTGGAGGCGCTGCTGCGCGAGGCCCGCGTCGATCAGGCCGCCGAGCTCGTGTCGAGGATGGAGCCAGACGAGGCTGCGGACGCCCTTCGCGATCTCGACGACGACACCCGCACCGCGTTGCTCGCCCACATGGAGCCCGAGCGCGCACGCACGTTGGAGACGATGGCCCGCTATCCGGAGCGCACCGCCGCGGGCATCATGACGACGCAGCTCGTCTGTTGTCGCCCCGACGACACGGTCGAAGCCGTACGCCACCGGCTCCGTGAAGCGGCCGACCACGCGGCCGACATCGACAACGTGTGCGTCCTCGACGGCGCTGGTCGTCTGCTCGACGACGTCAGCCTCTTCGAGCTTGTCGTCGCCGAGCCGGGCGACCCCATGGAGACGCTGGTGGGACCGCCCTGGCCCGTGACCGTCGATCCAGCGGCGACGCTCGACGAGGTCACCGAGCGCCTCGTCGCCAATCGCCGCTCGTCGCTCGTCGTGGCCGATGGCGAGGGCCGGCCTCTGGGCCGGATCCTGGCGGATGACGTCGTCGACGCACTGCTGCCGGATCGCGGCAGGCTGCGCTTCCCACGGATCCTGGGATGACCGTCCCCGATCGCCGGCCCCGGCCGCGCATCGTCGTTTGGCTCGGCGTCCTGGGCCCCGGCTTGATCGCGGCCAACGCCGGCAACGACGCCGGCGGTATCGCCACCTACGCGTCCGCCGGTGCCCAGTTCGTCTACCGGACGCTGTTCCTCATGGTCCTGGTAACGGTGGGCCTCGTCGTCGTCCAGGAGATGTCGACACGCCTGGGCGCGTACACGGGCGAGGGCCTGATGTCGCTCATCCGTGAGCAGTTCCCGTTGCGGTGGGCAGCGTTCGCCATCGTCGCGCTCGTCGTCGCGAACGTCGGACTGGTCGTGTCCGAGTTCGCCGGCATCGGCGCGGCCCTCGAACTGGTCGGCATCACCCGTTACATCGCCGTGCCGGTCGCCGCCCTGGTGATCTGGGCGGTGGTCGTGTTCGGCTCCTACCGCTACGTCGAGCGCGTCTTCCTCCTGCTCTCGCTCGTCTTTGTCGCCTATCCCGTCGCTGCTGTGCTGGGACATCCCGACTGGGGAAGAGCAGGCGCGCAGACAGCGTGGCCGCACTTCGTCGGCGGCCACGCTTTCCTGTTCCTGGCCGTCGCCCTCATCGGCACGACCATCACGCCGTACATGCAGCTGTACGCGGCAGCGGCCGTCGCGGACCGGGGCATCGGACCAGAGGAATACCCGGCCGAGCGGGTCGACGCCATCGCGGGCGCCATCTTCGCCAACGTCGTGTCGTGGTTCATCATCGTCGCCACCGCCGCCGCAATCGGGGGCCGCGGCCCACTGAGCTCGGCCAAGCAGGCCGCCGAAGCTCTCAAGCCCGTCGCCGGTGCGGGTGCCGAGGCGCTGTTCGGCTTGGGACTCTTGGGGGCGTCTGCGCTCGCCGCAGCCGTCGTCCCCCTCGCCACCGCCTACGCCGTGGCCGAGGCCGTCGGGGCCGAGCGCTCGACGTCTCGACGCTTCTCGGAAGCGCCGCTCTTCGTCGGGCTGTTCACGGCCCTGGTGTTCGTGGGTGCGCTGATCGCCGTCGTCCCCGGCAACCTGATCACCCTGCTGGTCAACATGCAGGTGATCAACGGCGTCGTAGCGCCGGTCATCCTCGTCTTCATCCTGTTGCTGGCCAACCGCCGCGCCGTGCTCGGTGACGCCACCAACGGACCACGGTTCAACGTCGTGGCCACCGTCAGCGTGGTCGCCGTCGCCGTGCTCGCTCTTATCGTCGTCGTTCAGTCGGTGGGCGGGTGGGTCGGCGTCCTCTGACGGCGCCCACTTCGACCCGCTGAGCAGCTCAGGCTGTCGCGAGGCACTTGCGCAGCGCCTTGGTCATGACCGTCACGCCGTGAGGCGAGCCTCCGACCGCCGGGCTCGTACGGATCACGCACGAGTTCGGACCGGCCAAGGTGACGGCACGGGCGCCGCCGCGGTGCAGGCTGGGGTTCCTGCACACAACGACGGCGCCCGGGATCGGCGAGCAGTCGGGATGGAACCCGACCGCCGAGACGGCGCCGAAACCGACGTTGGACGCGGCCTGCCGGGTAGCGGTGACGATGGCGTTGTCTGGGTTGGCCCGCACGGTCACCGGTGATCCGGTAGCGAGGCCACCCGTCGCCGCGGTTGCCGGTGCATTCGCGAATCCGGCCAGGGCGGCCACGGCGACGCCAACAAGAACAGCACGCATCACAGGGCTCCTTCCTCGTGGTGTCGAGCTCATGGTCCGGTGCCCACGAGCACGGAGATCGATGACGGCGGCGCGACCAACGGCCGGTCGGCCAGCACCGTCCGCTCTGCCGGCGGTTCGCTGGAACCAGTCTGGCCATGGTCGCCGTTGGGCCGCCACTGGTACTGCGCAGGCCCGAACTGGAACAGCTTGAGCGAGGGGCCGAACGCGACGCGACGACCCCCCGCGTCGAAGCTGACGGTGAGGTCCCACGTCCGAGACGCATCCTTGTTGAGGACGAGCACGGCCCACTGCCCGTCGGGCCGGTGGACGGCATAGGCGGTTACCGGCGCCGGGCCGCCGCCTTGCGCTGCGAACGTCGCTTCGTAGACCTGGTGGAGCCCGTCGCCAGGCTGTGCCCAATCCTGGCTGAGCATCCGTGCCGCCCAGTAGGTCGCCAGCTCGTCGTTGGCCTGATAGTTGTCGTCGCCCTTGAAGAGCATGTTGTTGCCCCAGCCCGTACACGGTGGGCTGTGGTCCAAGACATTGGGTTCATAGCCGTAGAGGTACGTCGCGGTGCCACCCATGGTCAGGAACTGCGCGGCGAAGTCAGCGTTCAGCAGGGCGCCACCCAGGTCGACCTCGGGCTCGGCAGCCTCCGGCGAATAGCCGTACTCGGTGACGATCTTGGGCATGGAGGCGGGCACGCCCTGGGAAGCCCAGCTCTTGAACGCGTCACGCAGGAGGCGGGGCTCGGAGGCGAGGTTCGGGCCTTCGGGCGAACACGGATCGTCGAACGGGTACCACTCGACAGAGAGGAAGCTGAACTGATCGGCGGCGCCGCGTCCGGCCAAGTAGCCGAGGAAGCGGCGCAGCCACGACGTGTCTCCCGCAGCGTCGGCCCACACGTCGACCTCCTCGAAGCCTGTCTGGAACGACGGGCCTCCGATCGCCAGCGAAGGATCGATCGCGTGGAGCGCCCGGGCCCATTGCAGGTACAGCGCGCCGAAGTCTTCCGGGAGAACGTTCTGGCCGTCGGGCTCCTCGCCCAACTCCACGCGACCCACAGGGAAGCCGCGAGTGCGCAGGTACTGCAGTTCGGCGACGGCGTCGGCCGGTGTCGAAAACAGCAACGGAACCGGGACCATCGCCGGTTGGCCACTCAGAAGGCCGCTGGCCAGGATGCGGTCGAAGCCAGGTTGCTCGGTGCGCGGGTCGCGATCGGTCGCCCGATGCCAAGGATCGGTGGACGAGACATAGACCGGGCTCTGCGCGTGCGCCGAGGCGCCATGACGGACGACGTCGTGCAGCCGGGCATCGGCGTCCTTGGTGCCGACCTGAATCTCGCGCAGCGCGAACCCGGCGGCATCGCGCGGGTCGGTCGAGCCTGCCGGTGCGGTCCCCGAGCCCTGGGTCATCAGCACCCGCACGAAGCGCGCCTGGGTGTTGCCGGAGGGGTCGACGTCGACGGTGACGTCACCACCGGCGCCGTTGGCGACCGCGCCGGCGGGGAAGTCGCGCCACTGCTCCTTCGAGCCTGCGCCCACCGAGAAGGGATCCTCGCCGTCCCAGTACTGCACCCGATACGTGACTGCGAATGGGACTCCCCACTGCAGCCGTACGGCGTCGACCTGTTGGGTCTTGCCGAGATCGACGACCACCCACTGGGGATGGGCGTCTGCCGGTTCGCCCGTGAAGTGCGGATCCAGGTAGGGATTGCTCTTCCAAAAGCTCGCCGCATCGGCGTCGTCGAGTCTGGAATAGCCGTCGTTGTTGGCCTGGTCGACGGTGTTCCCGCGCCTGGGGAGGCGGTAGCCGAAAGAAAGCTGGATGGGCTGCGCGGGGGTCGCCGACGACGTCCAGTACCCGGATTGGTGCGCCGGGTCGCTCCACGTGCCGGCCGGGTTCCAGTGCCAGGCCTCGTCGCCGAGCTCGGTGCGCAGTCGGTAGGACAGAGCACCCAGACCCGCGGAACGCATCTCGGAGAGGTTCTTGGCGGTGTACATCTGGTCGACGACGCCGGCATCCTGGCCGTCGACGGCGCCGCCGATTGCGGCTGCCGGGCGGAACGACGCGCCCGCGCCAGAGCCGACAGCCACCGTGATCGACCCCCGCCCTGGGCCGGAGGAGCCTGCACAGGCCGCGGATCCCGCTGCGATCAGCACGATCGCAGCCAAGAGTCGCCTCACGCCCCGACGCTCTCGCGGGCGAGCGCCGGCGCGGGGACGGTGTTGTAACGCGGCACGCGCCGCCAGCTGTCGGACAACCCGTGGAGCCATCGGTGGACGCTCAACACGACCGCCGCCAGTTGGAGGGGCCGCCACACGACGCGCACCAACGGGACCAGGGCGAGGTCCCGTTTGCGTTCGCCGTCCATGAGCACCGCCATCACCATCACCGCGGCGTCGATCGCGATGGCGGCCAGGGCCATGAGCGCCGCCGTCTCCCACTGACGCGCCACGAGGAGATAGAGGACGTAGGCGTCCATGAACGGGCCTGTCAGTGGCAGCAGTACTTGGGTGAGAACCAGCCACGGCAGCGCGACCAGGCCCACACGGCCGCTGCGGGGATCGAGGAAGGCATCGCCGTGCTTGGCGACCACCTGCAGGGTCCCGAACGACCACCGCCGGCGCTGGCGCAGCACGTGGCGCATCGACTCGGGCGCCTCGGTGTACGCCACCGCCGCCGGCTCGTACGGAATCCGCCACCCGGCACGCAAGAGCGAGACCGTGAGGTCCATGTCCTCGACAAGGGTGTCAGTGGGGTAGCCGCCGGCCTCCATGAGCGCCGAACGCCGGAACGCACCGGCGGCGCCGGGGACTACGGCGACCACATTCAAGGCAGCCTGGGCCCGTCGGTCGAGGTTGAGGCTGGCGATGTACTCCAGCGCCTGAAGGCGACCGAGCAGGCCCTGACGATTCCCCACCTTCACATTGCCGGCAACCGCCCCAACGGCCGGATCAGCGAAGTGCACGAGCGCAGCGTCGAGAAAGTCTGGGCGCAGCACAGTGTCGGCATCGAGGACGACGACCACGTCGCCGCGGGCTTCCGCCACGCCGGCGTTGAGCGCAGCCGCCTTGCCACGGCGGGCCTGGGCGAGGACGGTCACTCCCCGCGCTCGGGCAACGGCACCGGTGCCGTCAGTCGACCCGTCGTCGACGACGATGACCTCGCACGGCTGCGTCCGAAGTCGGCGAATCGCCATGATCGTCTTGTCGATCACGCAAGCCTCATTGTGGGCGGGAACGATCACGGAAACCGACAACGACGGCGTCGTCGCAGGTGCAGACCGGCGCGATGCGGCACCGCGACCACGGTGCCAGTGGCGGAAGGCGAGCAGGGCCGAGACCGCGATCCGGGCCAGCGAAAGAACGATCACGGTCCACAGCGCCCACAGCCCGACGCGCTGCAGGGCGACCTCGAGGCGGAAGGCAGCAACGATCCCGACGCCGCGCGCCGCGTCGCCGACGGTATGGCGCACGGCGTACGGCGAGGCGATCGAACCATCGACGTTGTCCGCGGTGGTGAACGTGTAGCCGCGTGCCCGTAGCTCGTGAATGATCTCCGGCAGCGCGGCCACCGTCTCGGCACGGTTGCCGCCGCCGTCGTGCAACAGCACGACGGCCCGGCTCGTGGCCGCATCGACGACCTTGGTCACGATGGCGCCGACACCGGGCCGCAGCCAGTCCGACGAGTCGTCGTTCCAACTGACGGCGTGCAGGCCCAGGTTCGTCGCCCGTTGATCGGTGCCGATGCCGTGCGACGTCATGTCACCGCCCCCGTAGGGCGAACGGAACAGCAGCGGTCTTCGGCCTGTGATCCCTTCGATCACGCCCTCGCCGCCCATGATCTCCAGACGGGTACGCCAGCGTGCTGTCGACGCGCTGAGGTTCGGATGCGAATAGGTGTGGTTGCCGACGACGTCGCCGTTGGCGATCTCGCGCCGCAGGAGCTCGGGTTGGCGCTGCGCCTCCTTACCGATGACGAAGAATGTCGCCGGCACGTGCTCGGCTTGTAGCACCCGCAGGATCTGAGGCGTCCACGTTGGGTCGGGGCCGTCGTCGAAGGTCAGGGCCGCGACGCCCGACGCCTGCACCGTCTCGACGCGCCGGCTCAAGGGCAGGCCGCCCTGCTTCATGATCGGCACCGGCAGCTGGTCGAGAGTTGCCGGGTCCTCACTCCCCACGCGCCACATGGCAACCCCTGCCAGTCCGTCGTCGGCCGCCATCTGGGCGCGGATGCCGACCGCACGCGCGTCCTCGTACCAGAGCTGGCGCCCGTCGGCGGTGCGCGCCGTCACTTCCGCCTGCGTGTCGTCCCATCGCGCCGAGGCGCCCGGGGCGGCGGCGAGTTCTTTGGCCTGGGCGATGGTCAGATCGCTCCCACGCCCCGGGGCCGACCACGAATAGCCGTAGCCGGCGACGCCCAGCAGCAGCTTGTCGCGCGGCACCTCGGCCTCAGCACGGGTGAGGTTGTCGCGCACCCACGGCAGACCCGCCACAGGGCCGGAAGGGCCGGTCGGATCGTGTTGGTCATATGCCATCCACACGATGCGATCGGCGACAGATGCCAGGGACGACACGTCATAGGCGCTCAGGTCGCTCCCGCCGGTCGCGGGCACGACGACGGCCAACGTGCGTTGGCCCAGTGCCTGGTCGAGCTCGTGGACCAGCTCGGGGTACGTACGGCGGACCGTCGCCGGCAAGCTTTCGAAATCCAGGACGACGCCGTCCCACCCGCGCCGGGCCACCTCGCCGGTGAGAGCAGAGATGAAGCGGCGGCGGGCCGCCGCATCGTCCACCATCTCCGCCGCTCGGTCACCGTTGAAGTTCGACCCGTCGTAGTTCGACACGACGGCGAGACCGACGGCGCCGTTCATGTGGGCACGGACGAGGGCGTCGGACGCCGGGCTCACCTCGATGCTGCCCGGGTGGCGTCCAAGCACGACGCCGGTCGCCGCCAGCGCCGACAGGCGCGGCGCATCGCGGTCAACGCCGGCCCACGAGTCCTCGTTGTCGGAGGCCACGAAGCCGAGGGCCTCGAACCCGTTGGTGGTGCCCCACGCGACGTTCGACGCCGGGGTGGCGCTCTTCGCGGCCGGCGGCGCATCGTGCAAGACGACGAGCGGGGGCGCAGCCCCGCGGTAGGTGGGGAGGACGAGGGCGGCTGCTACCGCCACCGCCGTGACCCCCATGACGAGTCCCGCTAGCGCCCGACGAGGTCGGGACGGTGATCGACGGCGCAACAGGGCCCACACGGCGACGAGGGCAGACAACGACACACCAGCAGCAACGAGGTCGCGGCGCGCTGCGGCCACGACCACGAGAACGATCGCGATACCCGCGGCGAGGCGGAGGAAGACCCGAGGCGCGCTCGGCTTGTCTGGATGCCAAACCATGCGTTGGAGTGCGCCGGCCAGGGCAGCGCCACCGGCCGTGCTCGGTCGACCCTAGGGGTCGCCACCGTCGATCAGACCCGCGGGGATCAACTGTTTGCGTGCCGCTAATGCGTGCCTTGTCGACTCTTTACCGAAGCTTGGACGCTTACTTGGGAATGCCGGACCAGTAGGCCAGTGCCTCCGACGCCTCTGCGACCGCTCGACCCATCGTGGCGGCAGCGACACCTCCCGGGGTCGTGGTCCACGCCGTGGTCACGAGCGCGAAGTTGTCGAGCGGCGCAACCACGAGGGCACCGCTCGAGTGTGTCGGTCCTCCGTCGGCGCATGTGTTCCCCGGACCGACAGCCACGCCCGGCGGCGGTCCGCCGCTGCAGGTGCGCAAGTCGAACGCCTCGCTTCCAGCGGGCAGTCCCGGCGGCGCGGGCACCGGGCTGGTCGCGTTGTAGTCCCCGATCCCGGCAAGGTGGAGTGGCGGCGCGCCGGCAAAGGTTGTGGCCGCTTCGTCGCTGTCGAAGGCGAAGAAGGCCATCGCCCCTGACCCGTCGAGGGTCGGCGCCACCGCGACGTCGACACCAGGTGCCTGGTTGTAGACCGCGAAGTCGTCCCACCGTGTCGCGCCTGGTGGGGCGACGCCGTCGACGCGGTCGAGGACGTCGTTCTCGGTCTGCACGGTCGGGGTCGGCGCCATCGTCGGGTCGGGTGACAGCACTGTCGTCGAGGGTGTGCTCCGACTCGTCGGGCTGGTAGCGACGGCCCGGCGGCCGTGCGGCTGCGGTCCGCCATCACCGCTGTTCTTCACGACCGCGACCACGCCGACCCCGATGGCGAGCACCCAGAGTCCGATGAGCACGACGCGGCTCATGCCGCAGACGCTACGTGCTAACGGTCGGCGCGGCTCGCCAGTTCAGAAAGGCGTCGGCGGGTTGCGGCCTTGGCCTCGGCGAGCGAGAAGCCCCATTCCTCGTCGTCGATGTCGCCCTCGCCCCAGTGCTCGTCGACGTACTCGTGGCCGTTGCGCAGGTTGAAGTAGAGCGCGGCGAACACCAGGAAGAGGATGAAGGCGAAGAATCCGATCAGCTGGATCGCCGGGATGTCGACTCCCGACCCCGCGAAGTCCATCATCACCGCGAGGTGCACGCCCGAAGCGTACGCCTCGGCGGTCTAGGTGTCGACGGTCCCGCCCCACGCCTTGATCTGGGCCGCGGTCGCGGCGTCCCCATTTCTCAGAAGTGCTTGGTGAAGAGGTACACCGCGATCGAGAGAATCACCAGAAGGAGGACGAAAGCCGCGAACACGCGGCCTAGTCCGAAGCGGCGAACGACGCGGAAGACGATTCCGCGCTTCTTCGGCGGCTCATTGGCGAGTGCTTCGCGGCGCTCGGGGTCGAGCGCTTCCAGCCGTTTGGCGATCGTCGGGGCCACGAGGATCACGACGATGACGAGGACCACCCACTTCACGGACAGCATGATGCCGCGTCCCATGCCACAATCCGGGTTCTGGCTCGGGGGAACGTCGCTGTGGGGGTCCTTGTTGCGGTCCTGGGCGCGTCGCTGGCCGCGTGTTCTTCGAGCGGCGCCTCGAGGAGCGGTTCGTTGCATTTGACAATCACAGCGCCGATCGACGGAGCGATCGTGAGCGGTGCCACGGTGGCGCTATCGGCCCGTGCGACCGCGAGCCCGTCGTCGGTTCGTGCGTGGGTCGGCGACAAAGCGCTAGGGCCCCTGTCGAAGAGCGGAGCGACCTGGACCAAGAGCGTGGCTTTCGCGCCAGGCGCCAACACGTTGGTGGTGAAGGCCCTCGGCCCATCGGGCGTGCTAGCGAAGGAGCAGTCACACATCTGGCAACTCGGCACGCCGGCAAACCTCGGTCTGTCGGTCAGTGGCGTCGGTAGCGGTGACGCCCAGGGCATCAGGGTCGATCTCGGGCAGAAGGTCGGGCAGATCCGCGCCACCGTCAACGGCCACCCGATCAGGGTGTCGTTGTCGCCCGAGCCGGGCAGCCGCACGGTCACGTTGGGCGCCGCCGACGGCATCGTCGCCGGCCTCAACACGGTCGAGGTCACGGCGGTCACCGACGACGGCAGCTTCCAGCGGGCCGACGCCGCCCTCGAGCTGCCGCCGGGCACGCCGCTGGCCGGGGCCGGCGACGACGAGGTGGCCCGGACCGGCGTGCCCGTCCGCCTCGACGCCACGACGAGCCGCGCCGGCGAGAGCGGGGGCAAGCTCTCCTACCACTGGTCGGTCGAGCGGGCGCCGGCGGGCGCGCACGTTGTGCTGACCCCAAATGCCGATGCCGCACAGCCGACGTTCACCGCCGACAGGCGCGGCACGTATGTGCTGCGTGTGCATGTCAGCCAGCCGTCGCGGCTGACCACGGCCGACGACGTCACGGTGTCTGAGGAGGACTCCACGATCCCGCCCATCGGGTCGCTGTTGCAGACACAGCTGGCGAGCGTCAATGGCGTCGCTCTCGACGGCGGGCCCGTCGTCGGCCCGGATGGGACGCGGGCCTCGCTGCCGTCGGGGCAAAAGGGCGCGGCCCTCGTGCTCCTCGATCGCCGGACGCTGGAGATCCTCGGCGTGTACGTCTCGGCGTCGATGGATCCACTGCTGAACGCGGTCAACACGATCACGCCCCAGCACACGTTCGGCGTGATCGCCGTCCTGAGCTCGCCGAATGGCATCGGCGCTGTAGGTCCGGCTTGGGAGCCGCTCATGTCTGCGCTCGGCGTCGACAATGTCGCCGCGCCATGGGCATGGGACAGGAACGTCCAGGTCGGCAATCCGTTCTCAGTCGTGTCGGTGATCCGCAAGCTCGGAGACACCGAGGTCTGGCGGTCGAACCACAGCACGGCGGCGGGGGCGGGTCAGCTGCCCGAGAGCCTGTCCGGCTATCTGCAGCTCAGCAACGGTGGCGTCGGTGCCAATGTCTTCGTCCCCGACACGTATTTGCCGATCGACACGTCGGTGACGTCGACGGCGACGAGCAACACCATGAACGTCGGCGCGTGCTCCCCCAACCCCCCACCGCATTCGTCGTGTACGGCGCTGGCGAGTCCGTCGATCACCGTTTGCAAGTCACAGCAGCCGACCGGCGGCTTCCACGTCGTCGTGTTCGACGCCTCGACGCTGGACGTTGCCGAAAACGCTGCTTTCGCCACCAATTCGGGATGCGGGAACGAGGGAGCCGAACTCACGGCGATGCGGGGGCTGCTCGGCAAGTACCCGCCGAGCGACGGGACGAACGACCACGTCGTCGCCATCCAGAGCATCCGCGCCCCGCGGCCCCAGAGCAGCGCCCTCGATGCTGCGTGGCTGCAGCTGGCCGGCCTTGTGGCGGGCCTCGGGGGCACGGCGACAGCGGTCGCCGACCTGGGCCTGGGGTCGGGATACAGCCTCATCGGTTCCAACGCGCTGGCCCTGCCGGGGACCGACCAGCCGTCGGGCGTCGAGACGAGTGGCGACGCGCCGCGACTCAATGCCACGGCGCGGCTCGCGGCCACGCTCGCGCCCAATCACCGCGGCGATCTCGCACCGAAGACGCGGTCCGTCGGTGGCCCGATGGGGAACGGGTTCAGCTCGGTCGCCTACGCGCCGCCGACGCCGTGGCCGGTGCCGTGCGGTGGCGCGGCCGCCGCGTGCCCGACCGGGTCGACGACGGCCGGGCAGCTGCAGGCGCTCTACTACGTCACCAACGTCACGGCGCGGAACTTCAACTGGGACACCGAGTTTCGTATCGGTCCGCCGCGCGACGGACCGTGCTGGCAGCCGGGCAACCCGACCCTCCGCGTCGCCTATTGCGACACGGGCATCAGCGCCAACGAGTGGGACAACTTCGCTGGCGAGCTCTGTGTGAACCAGGTGAGCGGCCCGTGTGAGCCGGCGGTGCCGCCGCCGGACCATCCTCGATTCACGACCGCGGACTGGAACGCCGTCGTCGTGCAGCTGTCGAAGGAGATGGCGTACGTCGGGGCGACGAAGAGAGCCATCGATCAGCTGACGAGCATCGCAACGTTCGTGTCGAGCGGCGTGCGGAGCAAGTTCAAGTTGCAGAACGCCCAGAACACGATCCTGAAGGAGCTCAACCTCAATCAGGGCGAGAACAACGCGTCGACGAGCGCCAGCACGTGGGTCGACCTGGCGTCGGACTTCACCGGCGTGCTCTGGGCGGTGCTCGGTGGGATGGATCCGGCGACCGGGGCGGTGGTCGGGACGGTCTCCGAGGTGTTGGGTGCCGCCGGCGACCTGACGGACACGACGGGTCAGAGCGGCGGCGGCCCTGGGCTGACGGGCCGGGTCGACACGACCGCCCAGGACGTCATCGTCGACATGCAGCACCGCTACGGGATGGTCCGCGGCGAGATCGGGTGGCTGGGCGAGATGGTCGTCACCGACTGGGGCAAGCTCGCCAACATCGGCCAGGCAGACATCGCTGGCGGCGCCGATAACCAGTTGAACAACATCAAGGACTCGACCGCGATCGCGTCGCTGGCGTGGATGGAGCCCATCATGGTGAGCGCCGCCTATCAGCCCACCCCGCTGAACCTCTACACCGACACCAACTGCTTCACGGTCACGCAGTGTGCGACGAACGCCGCCAAACAGGTGCCGTACAGCGGCGACGCCAACGCGTACTCGTGCAGCAGGGGCTACGTGGGTCCGGGGAACTACTTCCCGTGGAACCTGCCGGATGGCGACGCGCAGTACCTCGCGCTGCCACCGAGCGGTCCGCCGGCCCGGTACGTGCTGACGTACGTGCCGAAGTTCTCGGTGAACAAGTGGGTGGCGGGTAACCCAAGCGACTACTACTCACCATCGAGCGAGAGTCACCCGCCGACCCCGCCCGGGAGCGTGCTCGACGGCCTCTTCTCGAAGCTGATCAGCCTCGATCGCAACCAGAGCGGCCTAGGGCTGTTCAAGCCCGATTTCTACGAGCACACGCTGACGCTGGGTGTGGGGAACACCGTCGCATGCAGCGACCCCGAGACGTTGTACGGCCCCGGCATGGCGGCCGTTCCCGGCGGGCCGGGTGGCAGCAACGTCTACTACCTGACCCAGCAGTCGCCCCGGACGCTTACCAACGTGTATGAGATCGGCGGGCGGTGGAACGGGCCCGGGCCGATGGGGGGCAACCCCGACGGTTCGTCGGCTCTGGCCGCGTCACCGTCGAGGGTCTACTTCCACCAGGGAAAGCAGCTGGTGAACGACTGGTACGCATCGGGGTGGCAGGGGCCTGCCCCGCTGCCGGGGTCGCCGGACAGCAACGCCGTGGCCGCCACGTCGCCGGCGGCGGACAACCCGCACGTGTTCTTCATGCAGAACGGCAAGTTGGTGAACGACTACTTCAGCGAGAGCTGGCAAGGCCCGGGCGAGCTCCCCGGCAAATTCGACGGGGACACCCCGTTGGCCGCCGCCTCCGGCGCTCCCGGCCAGATGAACCTCTTCTTCTTCGTCGACGGGAGGTTGGCGAACGACTGGTACACGCCGGCGGCGGGGTGGCAGGGCCCGGCGCCCCTTCCGGGGTCTCCCGACAAGGGCTCGCCGTTGACGGCCGTGTCCGACGCCACCGGCAGCATCCACGTGTTCTTCGTCCAGCGCAGCCTCTTGGTCAACGACTACTACTCGCCGTCATCGGGCTGGCAGGGTCCGGGACCGCTCATCGCCAAGCCCGATAACGGCAGCGGCATCGCCGCGTTCGCCCGAGGCCCAGGTGAGCTGTCGGTCGTGGCGTCGGTCGGCCGCGCGCTGGTCGCCGACTCGTATTCGCCCGCGACCGGCTGGGTCGAAGCACCCCTGTTGTATCCGCGCTAGGAGGTTTGCCATGCATCAATTCAGTCGACGGCAGTTCCTCGCCGCGAGCGCCGGTCTGGTCGTCGGGGCGGCCTGTTCATCGGGTGGGAAGAAGACGCCGGCTGCTGCCCGGAATGCAGCCGCGAACTTCCCGCAGTTCGACCACCTGGTCGTGCTGATGATGGAGAACCGCACGTTCGACAACATGCTCGGGTACCTGTATTCGCCGGGCCAGGTGCCACGCGGGCAGAAGTTCGACGGCGTCGCCGGCAAGAACCTCTTCAACCTGGCACCCGACGGCACCAAGGTCCCCGTCGCCCAGGGCACGGTGATGGACGATCCCAACCCCGATCCGGGCGAGGAGTACCCCCACATCAACACCGACCTGTTCGGCACGGTCATCCCGGCGAGCAACGCCGGCAAAGACGTGACGAAGATGGAGGCGCCGTTCAACGCGCCGTCGCCGATCCCGTACCCGGCGCCGATGAATGGCTTCGTGCAGGACTACATCAACCGGTTCACGCTGTACAAGGGCCGTCCGCCGACCCAGGCCGAGTACAGCATCATCATGAACTGCTTCCCGCCGACGGCCGTGCCCGTTATCAGCACGCTGGCAAAGGGGTTCGCCGTCGCCGACCACTGGCACTGCGAGGTGCCGAGTCAGACGTTCTGCAACCGGTCGTTCTTCCACGCCGGGACGTCGTCGGGGTTCACGAGCAACGAGCCGTACTCGCAGTTTCCGTTCCACAACACGGCGCCCACCGTGTTCAACCGGCTGGACGACAAGGGCCTGCCGTGGCGGATCTACTTCGACACGAAGGATCTCCTCCCAATGACGGCGCTCATCCACTTCGAGCCACTGCTGCCGAAGCTGACAACCAACGTCAAGCACATGGAGGACTTCTACGCGGACGTTGCCAGCGGCAAGCTGCCGGCGTACTCGTTCATCGAGCCGCGCATGATCATCCACCACAACGACGAGCATCCGCCGGCGCCGCTGTTCGACGACATCACGCCGCCGTCGAGTGTGTTGGCAGGTGAGCAGTTGATCGCCGACGTCTACAACGCCATCCGCACGTCGAGCTCGTCGACCGGCAGCAACTGGCGCAACACGGCGCTACTGATCACCTACGACGAAGGCGGAGGCTGCTACGACCACGTCTCGCCCGGGCCGGCACCGACACCGGACATCGGCCAGCAGCCGGGTGAGGAAGGGTTCATGTTCGACCGGCTGGGAGTGCGCGTGCCCGCGGTCCTGGTGTCGGCCTACACGGCGTCGGGAACGGTGGTGAACGCGCCGCTGCGGCACACGGCCGTCGCCCGCACCATGGCCGAGAAGTGGGGCATCGCCTACCTGACGCAGCGGGACAAGACGGCGCCCGACCTGGCCCCGTTCTTCAACCTCACCAAACCGCGGTCGCCCAGCTCGTGGCCGACGGTGTCGCCGCGGCCGCCCGGGGACGCCGTTGAAGATCCGCGCCAGAACCTCAACGAGCTGCAGCTGGCGTTCATCGGCGCAATGGACGCCGCCTTCCCCTCACCGGGGTCCTCGGCGGCGAACGTGAAGACCATCGGTGACGCCCAGACCTTCTTGAACCAGAAGGCGGGCCACCTCCCGCAGACGAGTTAGGGGCTGAGGAAGCTGCCGACGGTGACCGCGGTCGGGTCGCCGAAGTTGGGGCCGTAGGCGCGAACGTGGGACCCGGAGACGTTGAGGTAGACGCTTCGGTAGAGCTGATCGAGGGTGGTCGCGGGCTCCGCTTCGGCTCGGTAGAGCTGGTAGCTGAACTGGTCGGCGAGCCACGTGCGCAGCGTCGGGTCGTAGTTGGTGCTGACCGAGTCCTCGTTGGGGCCGGCCGCGGTGAGAAGCAGGGCGCCGGGAGCAGTGAAGGTGTTGC
This sequence comes from Acidimicrobiia bacterium, assembly GCA_019244985.1. Classification (GTDB taxonomy): domain Bacteria; phylum Actinomycetota; class Acidimicrobiia; order Acidimicrobiales; family AC-14; genus CADDZP01. The sequence goes on from JAFASB010000149.1 coordinate 18,562, forward strand.
CCGCTCCGAAGGTGCCGGCCTGGCAGGCCTCGATGGCGACGATCAGCTGGCGGTACCGGTGTTGGGTCGCCATGGTCGTGACCGTGTCGTCGAGGACGGCCGGCGTGAGCACCGAGTACGGCGTCGTAGCTGACGGGATGGGCTGGCCGAGACCCAGGTAAAGGCCGCTCTGGTTGCCGTGGCCGGCCAGGTAGACGTAGACGTCGTCGCCGGGCCCGGTGTGTAAGACGGTGGGTGTGTTCGGCCCGGCCCGGCCGGCGAGGACGTCCATGAGCTGGCCGGCGGTGAGCTTCGTCGGCGAATAGTCGGCGCGGACGCCGGCGTCGATGTTGGGACCGTCGACCGTGTAGCGCACGGTGCCCCTCGGCTTGTTCCTCGTGTTGTCGGCGATGTCGTTCGCCATGACGACGACGATGTGGTCGGCGGCGACGCCGTTGGCCCGCAGACGCTGGTACTGGGCGAGGACGTCGGCCTGGTGGCGGTAGTTGTCCCAGCCGTCCGATGCGGCGACGAGGAGGGCCCAGATCCCGGTCTTCGGTGGTGGCTGGTATGGCGTCTTCTGCAGCGGGTCGGCGCGCCCGGGACCCGGCGAGGGGTTGGGATCGCCGGTCGTCGGAAGAAAGCCGGCGACGCTGAAGGTGCCGCCGGAGAACTGCCAGTTCTCGTACGTCGACGCCGTGAGCTCGAGGCCGGCGCTCCGGTCGAAGTGCCACGGGCCGACAGCGCCGTTGACCTGTGGTTGCTGACCCCTGGCGATCGCAGTCAGCGCTTGTCGGACGCCGGTGGCGTCCCAACCGGTCGCTTCGTCGGTCCCGGCGGTGATGTCGCGCACACTGTTGGCCAGCGCCGCGCCCGTCTTGCCGTGTGATCTGGCCAGGCCGTAGGCGACCAGCAGCACGCTGTCGTAGACGTTGGCCGCGTACGGCGGAGGCGCCTTTCCGAAGTTGCCGGTGTAGGCGCGCGTGAAGACGTTTCCCGGGTCGGGCGCGGGCGCGGTGCCCTCGATGCCGTCGACGCGAACCGACTGGGCGCTGTCCGAGAACAGGAGAGTCGGATGGCCGCCGTGGCGCTGCCACGCCAGTGCCACGCAGTCCGCCTGGTCGGCATTGTCGGGCGCGGCGACGAGTACGTCGGGGTTGGTGGCGAGGGCCTGGTCGACGGGTCCGTCGCACGACTGGTTGGTCTCGTCGTACCGAATGGTGGCCGGGACCTCCAGTCTGGCCTCGGCCGCGAGGAAGCCGAACCAGTCGAAGAAGGTGGCGCCGTAGGCGCTACGCCCGGTCACGAGGGCTGCCGACCTGGCACCTCTTTGGTCGGCGAGCTGCAGCAGCGCCCTCGTCTGGGCGATGTCGGACTCGACCGGCCGCCACACGTACTGCGGGTTGTCGGCGGCGAAGGCGCGGAAGAGGTCGGCCGACGTCGCAGACGGCGTCACGATCAGCTTGTGGGCCTTGACGAACGTCGTGGCCGCGGCGAGCGCGTCCTCGGAGTTGTCAGGGCCAATGGCGGCGACGATGGAGTTGTCGCGGGCAAACGCGTCCGCCACCTTGGCCACGTGCTGCTTGGCCGTGTCCTTGAAGTCCAGCTCCAGGTGCCGGCCGTCGATCCCTCCCGCGCCGTTGACGGTGTCGGCCGCCCACTGCAGTGGCGTCCGGTAGTCGACGGCGCTCGCCCCCGTCAGCGGGAGCATCACCCCAACCTTGAGCGGCCCCGCGGTCTTCCCGGTGGAGCACGCGGCGAGCGTCGTCGACATCACCGCGATCGCCGCAGCCACCACGCGTTTGGCGCGAAGTTTTGGTCGGAGGTTCGGCCGGGTTGCCCGGATTGTCACGACAGAAAGTTCGCGCCAAACGCGGTTAGGGCAGGGGCATGGTGAGAGTGAACTGGGCGCCGGTGCCGTTGCCAATGGCGTTGGTGGCGGTGGCGGTGCCGCCGTGCTCGGCGGCGATGGCGGCGACGATGGCGAGGCCGAGGCCGGCGCCGGTGCCGGTGCGGGAGCGGTCGGCCTGCCAGAAGCGGTCGAAGACGTGGGCGATGGCGTCGTCGTCGAGGCCGGGGCCGTGATCGCGGACGGAGACGGTGGCGGTGCCGTTGGTCTTTTGGGCGGCGACCTCGACCGGCGACCCATCCGGCGTGTGAGCGAGCGCGTTGGTGACGAGGTTTGCGACGGCCTGGCGGATGTGGGCCTCGTCGCCGTCGACGACGACGGGCTCGGGGGCATCGAGGGTGATGCGGCGGTCGGAGGCGACGGCGACGGCATCGCTGCAGGCGTCGGCGGCGATGACCGCGAGGTCAACGGGCTCGCGGTCGGGGGGCCTGGCCTCATCGAGTCGGGCGAGAAGCAGGAGGTCCTCGACGAGGCCTTTCATACGGCCGGACTCTTGCTCGATGCGGCGCAGGATCGTGGGCGTGTCGACCTGTGCTTCTTCTCCGCTGACGCGGAAGAGCTCGGCGAAGCCCTGGATGGACGTGAGCGGCGTGCGCAGCTCGTGGGATGCGTCGGCGAGAAACTGGCGCAGACGTTGCTCGGTGGCCTCGCGCTCGTGGAAGGCCTCCTCGATGTCGTCGAGCATGGTGTTGAGGGCGAGGCCGAGCTGGCCGACCTCGGTGGCGCCCTCGGCAGGGACGCGCTGCGAGAGGTCCACGTGGTCGCCCGCCGTGATGGAGCGGGCCGTCGACGCCATCTCCTCGATCGGGTGGAGACCATTGCGCAGGATCAGCCACGAGCCGAGAGAGAGCACGACGAGGAGGGCGATGCCGCCGGTGATCTCGACGTAGAGCAGGCGGTGCAGGGAGTTGGTGATGTCGGTCAACGGCACCGCCACGACGACCGTCTGGTCCTGCTCGCCGATGCCGGGACCGGGCCCGACGAGGACGCGGTAGTCGCCGGCGTCGAAAAGGCGTTGATGGCCGTTGGCGGTGAGCTTTGAAGGCAGCGTCGGTGGCGTGGCGTTGGTGCTCAGCTGCAGGTTGGTGAGCACGGCGCCGCTGCTGTCGCGCAGCTCGCCGTAGGTCCCGGGAGCGACGACGAGCGTCGGCGGTCCGCCTCCTCCAGGGCCGCCCTGTCGACCCCGCCCGCCGTCACGGTCCGCTGGACCGCCACCGCCACCGCCACCGCCACCGCCGGCTTGGCGGTCGAGCTGCTCGGAGACCAGCGGCAGCGACGCGCGGACCTGGTCGTCGAGGCGCTTGTACTGCGACCGCGAATAGAAGGAGTACGTGGCCACGCCGAAGATGGCGAGGCCGATCGTGAGCAGTGTCAACAGGGCGAGGACCAGGCGGACGCGGAGGGTCATCACCCAGCCTTTTGCAGGGTGCGACGCCGGGGAAGGGAGTCGTCCGACACGACCCCTTCCCCGGCGGCGAAGCGGCGCAGCACGCGGCAGATGCCGCGCAGGTCCTGGACGGCGGTCGTACGGACGTCGACGCGGGAGTCGCTGTCGTCGACCCAGTCGACTGGGACCTCGTGGATGCGCAGACCGTTGTGCTCGGCGAGGACGAGCAACTCGGTGTCGAAGAACCAGCCGTCATCCTCGACGAGGGGCAGGAGGGCTTTCGCGACGTCGGCGCGGACGCCCTTGAAGCCGCACTGGGCGTCGGAGAACCCGTTGTGCAGCATGGCCTTGAGGATGAGGTTGTAGGCGCGGGAGATGAGCTCGCGCCTCGGGCCTCGCACGACGTGCGAGCCGTGGGCCAGCCGGGTGCCAATGGCGACGTCGCTGTGGCCTGACACGAGGGGGGCGACGAGTGGGAGGAGGGCGTCGAGGTCCGTGGACAGGTCGACGTCCATGTAGGCG
>JAFASB010000249.1 GCA_019244985.1 Acidimicrobiia bacterium
TCGCTCCGCCTGAGCTGGGTGCGGTAGAGCCGGTTCACGCCCTTGGCGTCCACCAGCACAGGGCCGACCTTCAGCCGCACGAGGAACGTCGACGCCATGCCCGCCCGACCCTTGTCGAGGAATTCCACGACGGAGGCGTGCGTCCCCACGGCGACGATCAGCTCGGCCCCCTTCTCGTACGCCAGCAACAGGGCGATGTCCTCGCTCGTGCCCGCCGCTTCGAACACGAGGTACTCGCGTCCTTGCTCTTCCAGCCGGCGAGCGCCCGGCGCGTGGCCGCCGGGGTAGGCGTGGACGACGAGCTCGGCGCCCGTCTCCAGGGCCCGCTCGGATACCGAGTCGAAGTCGCCAATGATGATGTCCGGTCGGTAGCCCGCCTCGAGCAGGGCGTCCGCACCGCCGTCGACGCCGACGAGCACCGGCCGCATGTCGCTGATGTAGCTGCGCAGTGCGGCCAGGTCGGCTCGATAGTCGAGGCCCCGGACGACGACGAGGACGTGGCGGTCACGCAGATCGGCGGCGACGTCGGGCACGTTCGGCGAGTCGGTCAGCAGGTGCCGCTCCTGGCGCAGATACTCGAGCGTGTTCTCGGCGAAGCGCTCCAGCTCGTCGCCGACCGCCCGCTTGGCGGCCTCGAGCTTCTGTTCGAGCGACTGCAACGTCTGCGGTACGCCTGCGGCGACGACGTCGTCGCCGAGCTTGATGTCGGCGCCGTCGACGCGCAACACCTGTCCCTCGCGCACCCGTTCCATGATCTCGGCGCCGACGTCGTCGACGAGCGGGATGCCGGCCGCGGCGACGAGTAGCGGGCCGACGTTCGGGTAGCGACCGGAGATCGAGGGCGCGGCGTTGATGACCGCGCCGGGGCGCGCCTCGACGAGCTCTTCGGCCGCGATCCGGTCGAGGTCCTCGTGGTTGATCACCGCGATGTCCCCCGGATGCAGACGTCGGGTCAGGCGCTTGGTCCGGGCGTCGACGCGCGCCGGTCCGACGACCGCTCGGTCGGAGGCAGCGGGACGTCGCTGTGCCGCCATCAGTGCCCCCGTTGGCGCGACGCGGCGGCCAGCAACTCTTCGGCATGGTCGCGGGCGGCCGCGCTCGCCGGTTGGCCGGAGAGCATGCGGGACAGCTCGACGACGCGCTCGCCTTCGCGCACCACCCGCGCCGAGGCGATCGTGCGACCGTCCTTCTCGGCCTTCGCCACGGCTACCTGTTCGTCGGCGAAGGCCGCGACCTGCGGGAGATGGGTGACGACGAGCACCTGGTGGTCGTTGGCGACCGCAGCGAGCGCCCGTCCGACTGCCAGTGCCGCCTCCCCGCCGACGCCGGCATCGACCTCGTCGAACACGAGGGTCGGCGGCCCTGCGGTCAGCACGAGCCGCACGGCGAGCATCGCTCGTGCCAGCTCCCCGCCGGACGCCGTCTTGGCGAGAGGGAGCAGCGGCTCTCCGGGATTCGGTCCGAGCAGGAACTCGACGTCGTCGGCGGGATCCGCACCGTCGACGGAGACGTCGAAGTGGGCACCGGCCAGGGCCAGCTCCTGGAGACGGCCCTCGACAGCGGCGGCCAGGCCCGGCGCAGCACGGCGGCGGGCTTCGGCAACCGCTCGCGCCGCTGCCCGCACCTGCTCTGTCGCTTCGGCGCGCTCGCGGTCGAGCGTCAGCGCTCGCCGGTCGTGCTCTACCAGCTCATCGAGCCGGGTACGTGCTTCCACCGCGTAGGCCATCACGTGGGACAGCGTCTCACCGTACTTGCGGCGCACGTCAGCCAGTAGTCGCCGCCGGGCCCGCACGGCCTCCAGACGCTCGGGATCGTCGGCAATCTCCTCGGTGGCGTGTCGCAGCTCCGCAGCGATGTCCGTCACCTCGGCGCCAACCGCCCGCAGCCGGCCCTCCATGGCGCTCCACACCTCGCGCCCAGTGACGTGGGCGAGCGCCTTCCCGAGGGCGTCGACGGCGCCTCCTTCGTCGGTGAGCGCCGCGTGGGCTGACCATCCGGCGTCCCTGTTGGCCTCGGCGCCCGCCAACGCATCTTCCTCGGCTTCGAGGGTCTGCTCTTCGTCGGCGGCGCCCATCGCCGCAGCGTCGATCTCGGCCAGCTGAAAGCGCAGGAGGTCGACCTCGCGCGCCCGTGCCCGGGGATCGCCGCCGAGGGCTTCGAGGGCTTCGTCGATGCCTGCGACCGCCTGGCGGGCGGCGAGAAGCGGCGCCAGGTCGACGTCGCCGGACAGGTCGAGCGCCTGGCGTTGGGCGGCGGCACCGAGCAGGGACTGGTGGGCGTGCTGGCCGTGCAGGTCGACGAGCCCGGCGCCGATCGACGCCAGCTCGCCGGCCGTCGCCATCCGGCCGTCGACGTAGGCGCGTGACCGTCCGCGTGCCGGAACGACACGAGTCAGGACGCGTTCGTCATCGTCGACGACGAACCGGCCTTCGACACGCGCCTCCTCGGCACCCTTGCGCACGAGTATGCCGTCGGCCCGCCCGCCGACGAGCAGTTCGATGGCCTCGACGACGAGGGTCTTGCCGGCACCGGTTTCGCCCGTGAGGGCCGTCATGCCAGGGCCGAGCACGAGCCGAAGGTCGTCGATGACCCCCAGATCCCGAACCGCGAGTTCAGTCAGCACGGGTCTCCGGGTCTACCTGTCCGCCAGGCCGAACTTGGCCTTGACGATCTTGAAGAAGTCGCGCCGCTCGAAGCTGACGAAGCGTGCCGAGTACGGCGCGGCCGACGTCGTGACGGTGTCTCCCCTGCCCATCGTCCCGAGCTCCCGCCCGTCGACGGTGAGAACCGCCGGGCGATCGTCGATCAGTTCGATGCGGATGCTCTCGGACTCGTCCAGCACCAGGCTGCGG
>JAFASB010000284.1 GCA_019244985.1 Acidimicrobiia bacterium
AACGACTCCGACGAGTACAAGGTCGTGCTGGAGACCCTGCGGCGCACGATCGCTGAGGTGCCCGGGCTGTGGACCGAGACCGCGCAGTCGATCATCGGCGTCACCGAGGAGACGACGACCGGCGTCCATCGTCTCTACCACCGTCAGCGGGAAGGCACGCTGCTGTTCCCGGCCATCAACGTCAACGACTCGGTCACCAAGTCGAAGTTCGACAACCTCTACGGCATCCGGCACTCGCTGATCGACGGCATCAAGCGCGGCACCGACGTGATGATCGGCGGCAAGGTGTGCGTCGTCCTCGGCTACGGCGACGTCGGCAAGGGCTGCGCGGCGTCCCTGCGGGGCCAGGGGGCGCGGGTGATCGTCACCGAGGTCGACCCGATCTGCGCCCTGCAGGCCGCCATGGAGGGCTACGAGGTCAACACCCTCGAGCGCGTCATCGGCATCGGCGACATCTTCATCACCGCCACCGGCAACAAGGACGTCATCCTGGCCGAGCACATGGGTCGGATGAAGCACAACGCGGTGGTGGGCAACATCGGCCACTTCGACAACGAGGTCGACGTCGCCGGCCTGATGCGCATGTCGGACGTGCAGCGCATCAACATCAAGCCCCAGGTCGACGAGTTCCTCTTCCCCGACGGGCACTCGATCATCGTGCTGTCCGAGGGCCGCCTCCTGAACCTCGGCAACGCCACGGGCCATCCCAGCTTCGTGATGTCGACCAGCTTCACGAACCAGGTGCTCGCCCAGATCGAGCTCTACACCAAGCGCGACCAGTACCCGATCGGCGTCTACCGCCTCCCGCGCGAGCTCGACGAGAAGGTGGCGCGCCTGCACCTCGACAAGCTCGGCGTGCGCCTGACCGAGCTCAGCCAGGAACAGGCCGACTACATCGGCGTCCCCACGAGCGGACCGTTCAAGCCCGACCACTATCGGTACTGATTTCGACTCGCTGATCCCGCCCACTGTCGAGTGGCGGGGTGACCACGTCCGGCTGATCGATCAGCGGCGGCTGCCGCTGGCGCTGGAGTTCCTCGACTGCTCGAACGTCGTCGAGGTGTGCGACGCCATCAGGACACTGGCCGTGCGTGGCGCGCCGGCGATCGGCGCGGCCGGCGCCCTCGGCATCGCCGTTGCGTCCGTGCGCGGCGAGAACCTCGACGAGGCCGCGCGGCGGCTCGTCGCCACGAGGCCGACGGCGGTCAACCTGGCGTGGGCGGTGGAGCGCGCCAAGGCCGCCGAGGACCCGGTCGCCGAGGCCGTGCGCATCGCCGAGGAGGACGTCGAGCGCAACCGGGCGTTGGGCGCGGCAGGGGCCGCACTCGTCGAGAGCGATGCCCGGGTGATGACCCACTGCAACGCCGGCTCGCTGGCGTGCGTGGGGTACGGCACCGCGGTCGGTGTCATCCGCGCCGCCCACGAGCGCGGCCGGCGGCCGTCGGTATGGGTGAACGAGACCAGGCCGGTGCTCCAAGGAGCCCGGCTGACCGCGTGGGAACTCGACCGCCTCGGCGTCCCACACCACCTCGTCGCCGACGTGATGGCGGCCTCGCTGATGGCCGGCCGTGAGGTCGACTGTGTCATCGTCGGCGCCGACCGCATCGCCGCCAACGGCGACGTGGTCAACAAGATCGGCACCTACGCGCTGGCCGTGCTGGCGAACCACCACGGCATCCCCTTCTACGTCGCCGCGCCCACGTCGACATTCGACCCCGCCTCGCCGGACGGCGCCTCGGTGCCCATCGAGCAGCGCCCACCCGAAGAGGTGACAACGATCGCCGGCGTGCAGATCGCCCCCGACGACACCGACGTCGACAACCGAGCCTTCGACGTCACCCCCGCGGCTCTCGTCACCAACTACATCACCGAGGAGGGAATCTCACACTCTCGGGGTGGATAGCCGGACATATGCCGGTTATCCAGCGCAAGAACGAGGGGGGAGACCTTCCTGTCTCACCCCCTTCGTAGCCTGCAGTTGTGCTTTTCGATCTCCGGTGCCCGGTCTGCAGTGCCCCCGGCGCGGCGCCGTGTGCCGGATGCGCATCCCAACTGAAGCCCGCGCCGGACCTGCCAGTCCCCGATGGCCTCGACGACCTGGTGGCGCCGCTCTCCTACACCGGCGTGGGCCGGGAGCTGGTGGCCAGGCTGAAGTACCGCAACGCCCGGGCCGTGCTCCCGGCGCTGGCCGACGCCATAGCGGCCCTCGTCGATCCGGCGACGGTCGACGTGGTGACGTGGGCGCCGACGAGCGTCGCCCGCCGCCGCGAGCGCGGGTTCGACCAGGCCCGGCTGCTCGCTCGGGCCGTCGCACGCCGGCTGCACCGGCCGGGCCGCGCCCTGCTGCAGCGCGAGCCCGGCCCCCCGCAAACGGGCCGGTCCAAGCGCGACCGCATCAACGGCCCGAAGTTCACCACCACCCGAAATGCCCCTCGCCGCGTCCTCGTCGTCGACGACGTGATCACCACCGGGGCAACGGTGCTTGCCGCCGCGGATGCTCTCAGGACGGCAGGCGCACTGGTGGTCAAAGCGGCCGCTGCGGCGCGGACACCCCTCAAGGCGACAGACGAGTTGTCCGATGCCGCGGGGGATGGCTGACACCGTCCTCACCGCTGTGTACCGCAGGCTCGAGGCCTGCCCGTGGGTGCGCCCCGAGGCGGTGGCGAGAGGGCGGGCGCGGCTGAACGCGCACCCTTTGCCAACTGGCGAACAAGTGGCTCGCTCGATGCTCGAGTGGGTCCTCGGCGCCCCGACGGGCTGAGACGTACACTCCCCCCAGATGGACGTCAGCATCCGCGGGCGGAACGTCGAGCTCTCAGAAGCCCTCCGGGCCGCCGCCGAGGAGAAGGTGACGCACCTTTCTCGTTTCCTCGACGGGATCGACCACGTCGAGATCCTCTTCCTCGAAGAGCGCAACCCGCGAATCGCCCAACGCGACACGTGCGAAGTGACGTTCCAGGTGCACGGGCATCACCTGCGGGCCAAGGCGTCCGCCGCCGACCCCTTTGCGGCCGTCGACGGCGTCGTCGCCAAGCTCGAGCACCAGATCGAAAAGCTCAGAGGGAAGCTGATCGGACGATCGCATCCTCGACGGCATGGATCGGTAAACTCGACATTGCAGCAGGATTCCGACGAAGAAGAGTTCGAACCGGGTCAGGTCCGGATCGTCAAGAACAAG
>JAFASB010000379.1 GCA_019244985.1 Acidimicrobiia bacterium
TGTTGTAGTTGGACGCCATCGAGAACCCGTAGGCGCCGGTGACCGGCGTGCACAGGATGTCGCCCATGACGAGCTCCTGGGGAACGCTGGCGTCGCGCACGACCACGTCGCCTGACTCGCAGTGCTTGCCGACGATCGTGACGACGCGCGGGCGCTCAGCGAGCGTGAGCCGCGGCAGGAAGGCCTCGTACCCGGAGCCGTACAGCACCGGCCGCGGGTTGTCGCTCATGCCGCCGTCGACCGACACATACGTGCGCACGTCGGGGATCTCCTTGACCGTTCCGACGCGGTACAGCGTGACGCCCGCGGTGGCGGCGATGGCGCGGCCCGGTTCGGCGGTGATGCGCGCCGTGATTCCGTTGTCGGCGCACGCCTGCTTGAGCTCGCGCGCCCAGTCGGCGATCTTCGGCGCCTCCTCACCCTCGACGTACGGGACGCCGAGCCCGCCCCCGAGGCACAGCTCTTCGACGGCGGCTTCCTTGACGAACGGCGCCAGCAGTTCGATGGCCTTCGCATACGAATGCAGCAGGAAGATCTGACTGCCGATGTGGGCGTGGATGCCGACCAGCTCGACGGCGGTTGAGGCCTGCGCGCGGCGCACGGCCTCCATGGCCGCGCCGCTGGCGAGGCCGAAGCCGAACTTGGAGTCGACCTGACCGGTCATGACGTATTCGTGGGTGTGCGCCTCGACACCGGGCGTCACCCGAATCAGCACCTTCGGCGTGCCACCGAGGTCCGCGGCGATGCGCTCGATGCGGTCGAGCTCGGCGAAGCTGTCGACGACGATACGGCCGATACCCGCGTGCAGCGCGGTGCCGATCTCCTCGTCGGACTTGTTGTTGCCGTGCATCACCATGCGGTCGGGTGGCACGCCGGCCATCAACGCCACGTACGCCTCGCCGCCGGTCGCCACGTCGAGGATCAGGCCTTCCTCGTTGACGAGGCGGGCCATCTCCTTGCACAGGAAGGCCTTGCCGCCGTAGGCGACGCCGTCGCCGAAGGCGGTCAACGCCTCATGGCAGCGGTTGCGCAGATGCTGCTCGTCGTACACGAACAGCGGCGTGCCGTACTGCTCGGCGAGCTCCAGCACGTCGCAGCCGCCGATCGACAGCCTTCCGTCTTCGGTGACGCGCGAGGTGTCGGGCAGCAGGTAACGCCGGATGGCGCTGTTGCTGCCGATGTACTGGCGGAGATCGACCTGTTCGCTCATGACGGGATCACATACTGTCCGGGGCGCTCACGCCCAAAAGGTCGAGGCCGATGGCCAGGCCGACGCGCGCCGCTTCCACCAGCCACAGCCGCGCCTGGGTGAGCTCGGGTGACACATCGGTCCCCATCACATAGCAGTCGTGGTAAAAGCCGTGGAAGCGTCCGGCCAACTCTCGCACCCATGTCGTCACCTTGTGCGGCGCCCGGTCGGCGCACGCCAGGCTGACGACGTCCGGCAGCTCGGCGAGGCTGCGCAGGACGTCCAGCTCCCGCTCGTGGGTGAGCAACGACAGGTCGACGTCGCCAAGCGGACGACGCTCGATGTTCTGATCGGCGGCCGTCCGCCCGATGCCGGCAATCCGCGCATGCGCCATCTGCACGTAGAACACCGGGTTCTCCATCGCCTGGCTGCGCACGACGTCGATGTCGAACACCTGCTTGCTGTCAATGGATTGCAAGAGGAAGGTGAGGCGCGCCGCGTCGGGCCCGACCTCGTCGATGACTTCTGACAACGTGACGACGTTCCCCGCCCGCTTGGAAAGCTTCACTTCCTCTCCGGCGCGCATGAGTGTCACGAACTGGCCGAGGATGATCTCCAGCTCGTCGGGGTCGTGGCCGAGGGCCTGGACACCGATCTTGAGCCGCTGCATGTAGCCGTGGTGGTCGGCGCCCCAGACGTCGATCAGCTGCGTGAACCCGCGGTTGAACTTGTCGCGGTGGTAGGCGATGTCGGGAAGGACGTATGTCGGCTCGCCATCGGACTTCACGAGGACACGGTCCTTGTCATCGCCGAAATCGGTGGTGCGCAGCCAGACGGCACCGTCGGCGTCGTACACGACACCGTGGCTCCGCAGGTCCTCGAGCGTCGCCTCGATGGCGCCCGACGCGACCATCGACCGCTCGCTGAACCAGGTGTCGAAGTGCACGCCGAGGCGAGCGAGCGTGTCGGCCACGTCCTTCTTGACACGCTCGTATCCCCACTCGAGGGGATCGGCACCGTCGGGCATCTCGGCTGCCCACTCGGCGACGTACTCGCCCTGGTAGCCCTCATCGGGCACCGGCCGGCCCTCCTTGCGGGCCAGCAGCGACCGGGCGAAGAGCTGCATCTGCACACCCCGGTCGTTCAGATAGAACTCGCGGTGCGGCGCGTACCCGTTGCGCTCGAGAAGCCGGCACAGCGAGTCGCCGTAGGCCGCCCAGCGCCCCCCGCCCGCATGCACCGGGCCGGTCGGGTTGGTCGAGACGAACTCAACGTTGACCTTGGCGCCGTGACCGGCGTCGTGGCGGGCGTACCCCGCCTCCCCCTGTTCGACGACGGCGGCCAGAACATCGTGCAGCCAGCTGTC
>JAFASB010000449.1 GCA_019244985.1 Acidimicrobiia bacterium
TCCGCACGACGGTGTCGTCGGCCGCGATGCGAATGTCACAGGCGGCGGCGAGCAGCGCCGCACCGCCTCGTTCAGGGCGTTCAGCTTGGACGGCCGGTCGAGCGTCAGCCTGGCGACCGGTCCCTCGATCGACGTGTCAAGCACCCCTTCGTCTTCAGCCACCCGAGGATCGTGCCATCAACGGTGGCTCCGTAGCCATCGACGCCTACCTTGGGCGCATGTCGAACGATCCTTCGGCCTTGGCCGGTCGACGGGTGCTGATCACGGGTGCGGCCCGCGGCATCGGCGCCGCCCTGGCCCGGCGTCTACACGAACGGGGCGGGCGCGTCGCTGTCGCCGGGCTCGAACCGGACCTGCTCGAAGGTGTGGCTGCGTCGGTACAAGGGCCGTGGTGGGAGTGCAACGTGGCCGACAGGGAACAGGTCGACGCCGTCGTCGACGCCGCGGCCGACGCGCTCGGCGGGCTCGACGTCGTGGTGGCCAACGCCGGCATCGCTGCCCAGCTGCCCCTCGTCGGCGGCGACCCGTCGATCTTCGAGAACATCGTCAACGTCAACCTGCTCGGCAGCTACTACACGCTGCGCGCCGCCGGCCGACACATCTGCCATCCGAACGGCTACGCCCTCGCCGTCTCCTCGATGGGCGCCGCCGTGCACCTGCCGCTCATGGGCGCCTACAGCGCCTCCAAGGCGGGGGTCGAGGCGCTCGGCGACACGCTCCGCCAGGAGCTGCGGCCGACCGGTGCGCGTGTCGGCGTGGCCTACTTCGCCGAGCTCGACACCGACATGACGAGCCGTGGCTTCGACACGTCCGCGGCGCGCGCCCTGCTCGGGAATCGCAACATCACGCGCGTCACGCCGTTGGCGGTGGGGATCCGGGCGCTCGAGCGGGGCATCGCCCGCCGGAGCCGCATCATCGTTGCCCCCGCCTGGACTCGCCCGGCACTGTCGGGCCGGATGCTCGTCCAGCTCGTCGCGGATGTCGCCGTCCGGTCGCGCATGGCCGAAGCGATCAAGGCCGCGCAACAGGAGCGCGTCGAGCTCACGACGGTGCAGCCGGGTCGGGTCGGGTGACGCCGCGCATCTCGCCCGGTGATCTGCGAGACGTCGGCGCCGTCAACTGGCTCGTGTCGGCTGTCTCGGGCCGGGTCGCCGGGACGGGGCCGCCGAACCTGTTCCTCACCCTTGGTCGCAACCGCGGCCTCTTCCGCGGCTGGCTGCACTTCGCGGGCCGCATGATGCCGGGCGGGAAGCTGCCCCGGCGGGACACGGAGCTGGTGATCCTGCGCGTGGCGCACCTGCGCAACTGCGAGTACGAGTTCGAGCACCACCGCCACCTGGCCCGCAGCGCCGGTCTGTCCGATACCGATGTCGAGCGCGTCGTCACCGCACCGGACGCGGTCGAGTGGTCAGCGCGCCAGCGTGCGCTTCTCGCCGCGTGCGATGAGCTCGATCGTGACCGCGACGTCTCCGACGCCACGTGGGATGCGCTCCGCCAGCACCTGGACGATCGCAGGCTCATCGAGTTCCTGCTTCTGGTCGGCCACTACCAGATGCTGGCGACCACGATTGCGACGCTCAGGATCGAACCCGACCGCCACACGTAGCGACCGCGTCAGGCCCTTGCCCGCCGCGGACGGAGGACGGTCATGGCCCACACGCTGAGCCCGAGCCCCCTTCGCGGCGGCCTCTTCGCGTTCCCCCTACGGGTACCGGCTCCAGCGGATCGACGCTGCTATCGCGGCCAAGGCCAGCAGGGCTCCGATCACCGCGAAGGTCGACGTGATCTCGTGCTTCTGCTTCTGGACGGTGACATCCCGAGGCAGTCCGGAGAACACCTTCTGCAGCTGACCGGCATCCTGTGCCGTGTAGGCCTTCCCGCCGGTCCGATCGGCGACCGCCTGCAGCGTCGGAAGGTCGGCACGCAGAGGCGAGCGGCCACCGCGGAAGCCGAATCCGCCGCCGTTGACGCCACCGGGTCCGAAGGAGCCGCCGAAGGCGCTGTCGTCGCCGCCCAGCTGGGCTGCGGTGCACGCCAGCGGCGCCGGCTCCGTCGTGCCGAACCCGATCGTGTAGATGCGTACGCGGCGCTCGACGGCATACGGCACGGCGTCGAGCGGTGCGATGCCGCGTGTGTTGGCGCCGTCGGTGAGCAGCACGACGATGTCCGACACGTACCCGTGCTGGCCCGGTGGTGCGGGGGCCGTGGTCGGCGTCGTGTCCTCGGGTTGGTCGCCGAACGGGTTGAACGTGTCGCCCGGGCTGAGACTGGGGTCGCTCTGCGGCGTCGGGATGTCGCCGACGGGTTTCACGTCGGAATTGACCGTTGAAAGGGCGTCGAGTGACTTGAGGATGGCGGCGCCGATCGCCGTGCCGTTGGCGACCGCCAGGCTGTCGATGGCCTGGTTCAGGGCCGAGTGGTCTCGCGTCGGAGCGACCGCCAGCTGCGCCGTGCCGGAGAAGATGATCAGGCCCATGCGCGTGCCCGCGACCTGGTCGTTGACGAACTCTTTGGCCGCCTTCTGCTCGACAGCGATGCGATTGGGATCGACGTCGGTCGCACACATCGAGCGCGACACGTCGAGGGCGAGCATGATCGACGTCCGGGCCGTCGGGACGCTCTGGGTGACCTGAGGCCGCGCGGAAGCGATGCCCAGCACGGCGAGGCAGGCGATGAGCAGGGCGGCCGGGACGTGACGCCGCCACCGCGACCGCGACGGGATCACGGTGCGCAGGAGGGCGACGCTCGAATAGGTGACCGCCTGCTTGCGCCGTCGCCGCAGGCTCCAGACGTACACGCCGGCCGCAATCGGCGCCAGGAACAGCAGCGGCAGCAGAAACGCCCACGCGAAGTGCATTCAGACCACCCGCCCGAACCAGCGCACCGACATCAGCGCGCCGAGAAACAGCAATCCCACGCCGATGGCGGCGAAGAGCGCTGTGACCTCGGTGCGTTGAGACACGAACTTGAAATGGAGGTGGATGGTCTTGCTGATGGCCGCCAGGCCGGCGGCGTCGCCGGCCGTGTGGAACGACCCGTCGGTCGTCGTCGCGATCTTCTTCAACGCGTCGGTGTTGAGGGCGGTCGCGATCGTGAAGCCCTGGTACTGGAACGTGGTCCCCGCCTCAGTACCAACCCCCAGCGTGTGTACCTTCACCCCTGCGGTCGACGCGACCTGGGCGACCGACACGGGATCCAACCCGCTTGTATTCTCGCCGTCCGAGAGGGCGACGACGACCGCCCCGCCGTAGTAGCCGACGTCGACCTTCGCTTCGTCGCTCTGGAGTGCAGCGGGGTCGATTGTCAACTGCTTCCCGGCGATGGTGTCGAGTGAGGTGAGAAGCCCCTGACCGAGTGACGTGCCGCCGCCGACCGAGACGTGGTCGATGGCGGCGAGGACGTCGGCGTGGTTGGTCGTGGGGTTCTGGACGACGACGGCGCCGTCCCCGAAGGCGACGACGCCGACGCGGACCGCAGTCGGCTGCTGGTTCACGAAGGCACGCGCCGCGGCCTTGGCTGCCTCGATGCGGCTGGGTTTGACGTCGGTCGCGCGCATGCTGTTGGAGACGTCGAGCGCGACGATCACCGTGCCCTGCCGGCGCGGGGTTCGTACCGACGTTGACGGTCGAGCGAGCCCTACGACGAGCACGCCGAGAGCGAGGACGAACAGAGCGAAGGGCAGGTGCCGCCAGCGTCGAGTCGCGACGCTCGGTCCGGTCGTCACCAACCCCTCGCCGGCGAGAGCTTGGGCACGCGCCGCCCGCTGCCGCTGCACGCCGAGGTACCAGTACACGACCGCCGGAATGGCGAGGAGCCAGAGGAACATCTTGGGCGCCGCGAACGTCATCAGCGCCGGACCCGCTTACGTGAATCGACAATGCGGACGAACGCTTCGACCAAGTCGTCGTCGGTGGAGATGACGTGGAGGTCGACGCCGGCACGCCGCGCCGCGTCGCGCACTTCGATCGCCCGCTCCTCACCCGCGCGCCGCAGGCGCCGCCGAAATTCGGGATCGCTCGAGTCGACCATCAGTTGTTCACCGGTCTCGGCGTCCTGCACGGCGATGAGGCCTGCGTCCGGAAGCTCGTACTCGCGAGGGTCGAACAGCCGCACGGCGACGACCTCGTGGCGGGCGTTGAGGCGGGCGAGCGGCTTCTCCCACCCGTGCTCGGAGATGAAGTCGGACGCGAGAACGATCAAGGAGCGGCGCTTGACGACGCGCGCGGCCCGCTCGAGCAGGCGGCGCAGGTCGGTCACCTGCCCGTTGGCTCCGACCGGCCGCAGCAGGTCGTGGAGCAGGAGCAGCACCTGGTCGCGGCCCTGCCGCGGCGGGATCGTGCGGGAGACGTCATTGTCGTAGAGGAGCGCTCCGACCCGGTTGCCGTTGCGGATCAACAGCCGGGCGATCGTCGTCGTGAAGTCGCGGAGGAGCGCCTCCTTCGTGCGGTCGACGGGGCCGAAGCCCATCGACGGGGATCGGTCGAGGAGCAACCACGCGGTCAGCTCGCGGTCCTCGGTGTATTCGCGGACGTACAGCCCGTCCATCCGTGCCGAGACGTTCCAGTCGACGTGGCGCACGTCGTCGCCGGGCTCGTATTCGCGCAGGTCCCGGAAGTCGGTCCCCTGGCCGCGAACCAGCGTGCGGTAGTCGCCCTGGAGGCGCCCGTCGAGGCGCCGGACGACTTGCCACTCCAGACGGCGGAGGACGCGGTCCGGCGTCAGCGGGGCCGCGGCATCCACTGATCGTCGTCGCCGTGGCGCGGGCTCTCGGCGGCCGGCGTCACCTCGGGGGCGGGGATCGCCTGCAGCACGCGGGCGATGATCGCGTCGGCGGTGACGTCCTCGGCCAGCGCCTCGTAGGAGAGCACCAGTCGGTGCCGGAGCACGTCGGCGGCGATGGCGGTGACGTCGCCGGCCAACACGTAGTCGCGGCCGCGGATCAGGGCGAGCGCCTGGCCGGCGAGCACCATGTTGATCGACGCGCGCGGGCTGGCGCCGTACGTCACGAAGCGCGCCAGCTCCTTGAGGTTGACGGCTGCCAGGTCGCGGGTCGCGGTGGCGACCCGGACCGAGTACTCGATGAGTGCCGGGTCGACGTACACGTCCTGGGTGGCGTTCTGCAGGGCGGCGAGCTCGGCGGTGCCGATCACGCTCTGCACGGCCTCCACCGCGCCGACCATGCGCTCGACGATGACGAACTCCTCCGTCGCCGACGGGTAGTCGACGAGGACCTTCAGCATGAAGCGGTCGACCTGGGCCTCGGGCAGGGGATAGGTGCCGTCGGACTCGATGGGGTTCTGGGTCGCCATGACGAGAAACGGGTCGGGTAGCTGGTGCGTGTCGCGACCGATCGTCACCTGATGCTCCTGCATTGCCTCGAGCAGCGCGCTCTGCACCTTGGCCGGCGCCCGGTTGATCTCGTCGGCGAGCACGAGGTTGGCGAAGATCGGGCCGAGGGCAACCTGGAACTCGCCGAGCTTCTGGTTGTAGATGCGGGTGCCGACGATGTCGGCGGGCACGAGGTCCGGCGTGAACTGCACACGCTGGAACTGACAGCCGATGGCGCCTGCCAGCGTCTTCACGGCGAGCGTCTTGGCCAGGCCCGGAACGCCTTCGACGAGCACGTGGCCTCGTGCGAGCAGCGCGATCAGCATCCGCTCGAGCAGGGCGTCCTGGCCGACGATCACGCGCTTGACCTGATACAGCACCTCCTCGAGCGACGTCTCCGGCGAACGTGAGGATCGGGTACGGCGCGCTGTCACTGGGCCGGCGCTCCTGCGGCGCGGCCGGCCGCACCGATCGGGACGGCGAAGCCGATGCCCACGTTGTCCTCGTTGCCGGACGGGTTGGCGAGACCGGTCACGATGCCGATCACCTGGCCTTTCGTGTTGAGCAGTGGTCCACCGGAGTTGCCGGGGCTCACGGGTGCGTCGAACTGGATGAGGCCGTCGATGGTGCGGCCGTTGGGGAGAGGAAACGAGCGGTCGAGGCCGGAGATGATCCCGGCCGTCAGGGAATCGACCAAGCCCAGCGGATGCCCGAGGGCGAACGTCTGGTCCCCGACGCGAGCGCCACCGCCGAGCACCGCGGGGACAATGACGCCCGGCGGCTGGTTGGCGTTGAGCACGGCGATGTCGTGGTCGGTGTCGGTCGACTGGACCGTGGCAGGTGACTGTGAGCCGTCGGCAAACGTGAGCTTGATCGACCCGGCGTCCTGCACGACGTGGAGGGCGGTGAGGATCTGGCCGTGGGTGTTGATGATCACACCCGAGCCGAGTGCCGAGTCCTTGGTGTGCCCGATGCCGTCGGACTCGATCACGACGAGGGCCGGCCTGACCTGGTTGAAGATGCCGACGCCCGCGGCCGGCTGGTTCTTGAGGCTGTTGACGGCGGCGCCGACCTTGCTGTCGGCGATCTTGCCCACGTCCGCCTTGCTGACCGACGGCTTGGACGAGTCGTGCACAAGGCCCCAAATGACCGCGGCGATCGCCAAGACCCCGACGAGGGCGAGGATCGGCCACGCTTGGCGGCGCCAGGCTCGTGGTCCGGGTTGTGAGGCGGCGTCCTCCTCGGGCCCGACGCCGCCCAGCACTGCGGTCGGCGTGCCGCCGTACTTCATCGTCTCAACGTACTGCCGCTTCCTGGGAAAACGACCTCGCGCTCCGATGGAGAATCCCGTGGGCGGGTAAGCCATTGGGGATGTCGATCATTGCCAAGGTCAGCGCCGGCGACGTGTTCGTGGCGCCATCGGCCACCCACGGGCGCGGCGTGTTCGCGGCGCGGGCGTTCGACGCCGGAGAGACGATCGAGCAGTGCCCAGTGCTCGTCGTTCCCGACGGCGCCGTTGCCGCCCACGGTCTGGAGGGGTACTGCTTCGAGTGGACCGACGACGAATGCGCCATCGCCCTCGGTTACGGCAGCCTCTACAACCACTCCCGGGAACCCAACGCGCGGTACGACCACGACCACGACCACGAGCTCGTCGCCTACAGCGCGGTGCGGCGGATCGAGGCCGGCGACGAGATCACGATCAACTACGGCGGCGAACCGGACGGGGACATCGACCTCTGGTTCGACGAGGCCCCAACTTGACCGCGCGGTCAAGTTTCGCTGGACTGGACCCATGACCGACACCGCCCGTCGCACGAGCGAGGACGTGACCACCGAGGTCACCGCCTGGCTGGAGGAGAACTGGAACCCCGACCTCAGCGTCGGTGACTGGTGGGAGCTGCTGGCGTACTCGGGGTGGGCGGTGCCCACGTGGCCCGAGGACAGCTTCGGAAAGGGCATGTCACGCGGTGACGGCGTGCGCGTCAGCCAGGCCATCGCCGAATTCGGCGCCCTCGGGCCGCCGGGCGGCCTCGGCCTTCTTCTCGCCGGGCCCACGATCTACACGCACGGAACAGACGACCAGAAGCAGCGCTACCTACCGGACATCGTCACCGGCAAGAAGGCGTGGTGCCAGCTGTTCAGTGAGCCGGGCGCGGGGTCGGACCTGGCGGGGCTGCAGACGCGTGCCGTCAAGGACGGCGAGGAGTGGATCATCAACGGCCAGAAGGTGTGGACATCCGGCGGCCAGGCGGCCGACCTCGGCATGCTCCTGGCCCGCACCGATGTCGACAGTCCGAAGCACAGCGGGATCAGCTACTTCGCCTTCGACATGCACCAGGAGGGCGCGGTCGAGGTTCGACCCCTCCGGGAGATGACCGGGCGTGCCCTGTTCAACGAGGTGTTCATCACTGACGCACGTGTTGCCGACGACGCCTGCATCGGCGGGGTCAACAAGGGGTGGGCGGTCGCCAACACGACACTTGCGTTCGAGCGCGCCGGTCTGGGTGCAGGTGGCGGCAACGCCGCGGGTGGCGCGGCAGTCCCCGGCAGTGTGATGGGCAACCTGACCAAGCGGGCCGGCGACTTCGTGACTCGGCGCGACCGGTCGGGTTCGACGGGCATGTTCGCCAACGCCGAGAAGCTTCTTGTCGAGCTGGCCAAGGGCAACGGCAAGATCAGCGAGCCGACGGTGCGCCAGGACCTCATGGAGCTGCACACCCTCAACGAGATCGCCCGCATGACCAACCTGCGGTCGAAGGCGCTGAAGGCCAGCGGCGCCGCCGACATCCCCGGCATCGGCAACATCGCCAAGCTGTCGATGAGCCGCATCCTCCGACTGTCCCGCGACCTCGGCTTGCGCATTCTGGGACCGCTCGGAACGCTGCACGCTTATACGCCCGACGACCGCAAGGTTCTCGACGAGGCGACCGGCAACCCGTTCGCCGGAATCCTGACCGAGATGGCGCTGTTCTCGCCCGGCCCGTCCATCTACGGCGGCACCGACGAGATCCAGCACAACATCATCGGCGAGCGCGTGCTCGGGCTCCCCAAGGAGCCCAACAACGACAAGACGACGCCGTTCCGCGACCTGCCGAAGAACGGGTAGCCCGCGGGTCGAGCTAGCGCTCGACCGTCAGAACCGTGTTGAGCTTGGTGAGCTGCAGCGTCATCGAGACGCGCTTGTTGGCGCCTCGGACGACAAGGGTGCCTTCGACCGGGCGCAATCGCCTCTGCGCACGGACCAGCACGCTCAGCCCGCTCGAGTCGACGAACGGCGCACCGGTCAAGTCGACCACGAGCTCGTGGGGCGTCTCGGCCATGGCGGCGTTGATCGTCTCCCACAGATAGGGCGCCGTGTAGACGTCGACGTCACCACGGACGGAGACCACGGCGCTGCCGTTGGTACGTGACGTATAGGCGCCGAACGACTGCATGGTCCCCCCCTCTTCGTCCGGCGCTGTTCGCTCAACTCCGCCGAATTCACACGAACGACGAGACCGTACACCCGCCTCGCGCGGGGCGACAGGATTTCGACCGGCTACAACTTCGGTGGCCACCCCGGCGTTGGAAGCACGTCGGAGAAGCTCGCCAGCTGCCAGCCGCGATCGGCCGCGTGCATCAGGAAAGCCAGGCTGAACACCGGAGGACGGTCGGTGAGGATCAGCGGGTCCCCGCTGAGGTGGGCGAACAGGACCAGCGAGTAATCGGCGCCGGCTGCGCTCGGACTGCTGGTCGCGCCCCAGTTCTCCGGACGGAACGTCCCGTAGACGCCTTGGGTCTGGTGGATCTCGGTGGCCGCGAAGTCACCCCACAGACCGTGGTCGGGGCGTTCCTCCGCGAGGGCGCGCGCAAGGTCGTCCCGGTTGCAGGCGGCGATGTCCTCGTCCTTGCGGTTGTTCCAGATCCACGCCTGGGCCCGCACGAGGCGCAGGCGCGGCTCGGTCATCGCCCACGCCGCGTCGTAGCGGCCGAGCTGCACCGCCTCGATCCAGGCTTGGGCGGCCTTGACCGGACCCGTCACCGCCCCCACCTCGCCCGCTGTCGATTGCACCCGTCGAGTGTAGGAGCGGCCGGCCGTCGGAAGTCGCCTACCCGGTACTCTCCGGCCGATGGCCGACGAGCGGCTCGGCACCGACAACACCGCCGTCGTCACCGGCGACGTCGGTCTCCTGGCCGAGGCGGCGCGCGCCGTGCACGGCGGAGGCGACCTGACATCCAAGCTCAACTGGGTCGCGGAGGCGGCACGATCACTCACGGGCGCGTCGTTCGCCGCCTATGTCGCGGCGCCCGCCGAGGGGGGCGGCGTGCAGCAGGTCGTCGGGTGTCCCCGTTATGTCGTGGAGGAGTTCTCCTCGGCCGCCGCCGCTCTGTTGTTCGCCGGCGTTGCCGCGGGCCACGAGGGCGTGCGCGTCGCGGACATCCGCGAGGAGTCGAGGTTCCGGGGCATCCGTCCGTACGCCGGCTACGAAGAAGTCGTCAGCTACCTGGCCGTACCGGTGCTGGCGTCGGACGGTGCCGCGTACGGCGCACTCCTACTCGGCCATCCCGAGCCCGACCGCTTCGACGAGCGGGCGCGGGCCGCCGTGACCGCGCTCGCCGCCCACCTCGGCGCCGCCCTCGAGAACCTCCGCACGGTGAACCGCCTGGCCGAGCTGGAGGCGACCCAGCGTGAGGTCGTGCACCAGCTCCAGGACGCCGTCCGGCCGGTGATGCCGAGCGTCGAGGCGGCCGAGCTCGGCGTCTACTACCTGCCGGCGGATCCCAGCGCGCCAACCGGCGGCGACCTCTACGACTGGGTCGTCCTGCCCGACGGCGCCCTCCATCTGGTCGTCGTCGACGTTGTCGGCAAGGGCGTGGGGGCGACCAAGGACGCCATGAGCGTCACCCACGCCCTGCGGCTGCTCGCCCTCGACGGCTGTCCGATGAGCCGCCTCGTGTCCCGCGCCGACGTTCTCGTCTCCGCCCAGAGCCCGGACCTGGCCGCGACCGCAATCATCGCCCGCTACCGGCCCGAGAACGGCACGGTCGAGCTGGTCGGTGCTGGGCACCCGCCCGCGCTCGTCGTCTCGGCCGAGGGCAAGACCCGATTCGTCACCGCGCCCGGAATCCCCATCGGGTGGCCGGGCGCAGGCTCCGACGAGGTGGTCTCATTCACCCTCGACCGCTCTGATGTGCTCGTCCTCTACACCGACGGCATTGTCGAGGCGACCAAGGACATCCTCGATGGGCTCGACGCGCTGGCCGCAGCGGCGAGCGAGGCCGCCGGCTACCCGGCGGGCCCCCTCGCCCGCGCGCTGGTCGACCGGGCGTTGGCGGGAGCCATGCGCAGCGACGACTCACTGGCGCTCATCTTGAGGCGGCGCACACCCGCGCCGGGGCCGAAGCTGATGTCGGGCCCGTTCGAGTACCGGTTCTCGCCGAACGCCGTCACCGTGCCGCTCGCACGCAATCTGTTCGCCGACTGGTTGGAGCAACTCGGCCTCGAGACTGCGGACGCCGACGACCTGCTGCTGATGGTCTCGGAGCTCTGCACCAACGCCGTACGCTTCGGCAGCGGCGCGCCGGGATCGCTGTCGGTGCGGGCGTGGGCCGAGGGCGACGCTGTCGTGCTCGAGGTCTCCGACGACGGCCGCGGGTTCGAGTGGCGTCCGATCGACGAGGTCCCCGATCCCGACTCCGACGAAGGCCGCGGCCTGTTCCTCGTCAGCACCCTCGCCGACCACGTCGACGTCTCCCGCGACGACGACCGCACGGTCGTGCGGGCCGTCAAGCGCTCCGTCCTCCCCGGCGACTGACGTTCCGAGGAAATACCGGTCGAATTTCGACGGCTATTTCCTCGAGAGATCAGGTGAGCTCGTCGGGGGGGCGGAAGTCGAGCTTGAGGTCGCCGAGCTTGACGAGCGAGGAGGCGATCCAACCCCCGAGGGCGCCGAAGTCGGCGGCCAGCGAGGGCGACTCCGTGAGTGCTGTCTCGCTGAGGGCGTAGATGCCCTCGTAGGAGACCTCGATCGCCGTCTCGATCGGCGCCAGGTCGAGGTCGTACAGGTGCTCGACCGTCGGGGCCGAGCGGGTCAGCGGTTCGTCGCCGAGTGTCGGACCTTCGTCGGGCAGGATCCCGACGACGGCCGAGGGTTGCGGAGCGCCCGCCAGACGCTGCACGCG
>JAFASB010000454.1 GCA_019244985.1 Acidimicrobiia bacterium
CCCCTAACCTGAGGCCGTGGCCCAAGCAACCCTCGCTCCCGAGGTCGACGCGCGGCGGGACGACCAAGACGTCATCATCCGCACCACCGACCTGACCAAGGTGTATCCCGGCATGGACCGGCCCGCCGTCGACAACCTGAACCTCGAGGTACGGCGCGGCGAGATCTTCGGTCTGCTCGGCCCCAACGGTGCAGGCAAGACGACGACCGGTGGGATGTTGACGACGATTGTGGTCCCGACGTCGGGAGGTGCCGTCGTCGGAGACATCGACGTCGTCCGCCACCCGGCGCGTGCCAAGCAGGCGATCGGCGTCGTGCCCCAGCAGAACACCCTCGACCGCGCGCTCACGGTGTGGGAGAACCTCTACTTCCACGGCCGGTTCTTCGGCATGGCGGCGGGCGACTGCCGCAAGGCCGCAGACGAGCTGCTGGACGAGTTCCATCTGGCGCGCTGGGCCAAGGCGCCGGTCATGGCCCTGTCGGGCGGGATGGCGCAGCGCCTCATGGTCGCCAGGGCCATCCTCCACCGGCCCGAGATCGTCTTCCTCGACGAACCAACGGCGGGGCTCGATCCTCAGAGCCGTCTTGCGCTGTGGGAGATCCTGCAGCGCCTGCACGCCGGCGGCCAGACGATTCTCCTCACCACGCACTACATGGAAGAGGCCGACCAGCTTTGTGACCGCGTGGCGATCATGGACCACGGCCACATCCTCGCCCTCGACACACCCGAGGGACTCAAGGACGGCGTCGACGCCGACACGATCGTGTCGATCCGAGCGACCGGCGATCTGGCCAAGCTCGCGAAGGCACTCGGCCGCCGTCGTGTCGTCACCCAGGTCGTCCCCCTCGACGGCGAGCTCCGCGTCCACGTGAAGGGCGCCACCGAGGCGCTGCCGGTTGTGCTCGACACCGTGAACAAGAGTGGATCCCGCCTCGTCGACCTGACGATCAACGAGCCCACGCTCGAGACGGTCTTCATCAGCCTCACCGGAAAGGAGCTCCGCGACTGATGGCTGCAACATCGCAAGTCGCCCCGGCGACGACAACTGCAAGCCTTCCGGGGTACAAGGGCGCCGAGCTCGGGCGCTCGACCGCGCAGGCCAGCCGCAGCGCCTTCGGCGGACTGCTGCTGCGCGACCTCACGGTGCTCAAGAAGAACCTGAAGGAGTTCCTGCCCCGCACGATCCTGCAGCCGTTCCTGCTGGTGTTCGTGTTCCTGTACGTGTTTCCCACGATCGGCCAGGGGATCGGCAGCGGCCGGGGCGCCGCCGGCGAGTCGGCGTTTGCAACCGTGCTGATCGCCGGCGTCGTCGGCCTGTCGATCATGTTTCAGGGCATCCAGGCTGTGGCTCTACCGATGGTGCAGGAGTTCGGTTACACGCGCGAGATCGAAGACCGCGTGATGGCTCCGCTCCCGGTGTCGTTCGTCGCCCTCGAGAAGATCGCCTCGGGCGCCCTCCAAGGGCTGCTTGCCGCGCTCATCGTCTTTCCGATCGCGTCGTTCGTGCACTCCAAGGACATCCATGTGCACCTTTCGGTGCACTGGCTGCAGCTGCTGATCATGATCCCCCTCGCCTGCATCATGTGCTCGTCGCTGGGCATGACGTTCGGTACGCGCTTCGATCCGCGCACGGTGCCGATGCTGTTCGGGGTCATCGTCATCCCGATGACGTTCCTCGGCGGCACGTACTACGCGTGGACCGCCCTCTCGCCGGTGAAGCTCGCCGGATGGTCCTGGCTGCAGACGCTCGTCCTGGTCAACCCGTTGATCTACGTCACCGAGGGCTTCCGTGCCGCGCTGACACCGGCCCACCACATGCACCTGTACGTCATCTATCCGGTGCTGTTGGCCTTCAGCGCGCTCTTCCTCTGGCAGGGTCTCATCGGCTTCCGCCGCCGCGTGCTGAGTTAGCGGGTCACACGGTCGCCGACTCGAGGGTCGGCAGGATGCGGTCGATCGTGTCCTGACGCAGGGCCTTCTTGGTGCCGGCGTAGGCGCGGGCGTCGAGCCCGCCGAGGCGGCGTGCCACGTCGACGGCCGTGCGTTCGCACTCGTCGGCGGCCACGACCATGTCGACGTACCCGGCGGCGAGGGCACCCTCCGGAGAGAAGACCTCCGCTTCAATTGTCGCCCTGGTGAGGTAACGCTTGGAGAGGCGATCGCGGGCCAGCTCGATGGCGAAGTCGGGGAGCGTCATCCCGATCGCCGTCTCGTTCAGCCCGATCTTGGCGGGGCCATCGCCGCTGATGCGCGTGTCGCAGGACAAAACCAGGAGGGCGCCGGCCGCCATGGCGTGGCCGGTCACCGCTGCCACCGTCGGCTGGGGATGCCCGTAGACGCGGGTCAAAAGCTGACCGCCCGCCCTGACCAGTTCGACCATGTCGTTCACGTCGCCGCGCATTACCGACAGGTCGAAGCCGGCGCACAGAGCCTTGGCGTTGCCAACGAAGCACACTGCCGTTGCGTCGGCGGCCGCCCTGTCGAGGGCCTCGTGCAGCGCTCCGATCACGGTCATGCTCAAGGCGTTGGCCTTGCCGTCGTCAAGGCGCACAACCGCCACGCCATCTTCGACCGTTGTCTTCACTGCGTCGCTCATGACGCGAATGCTTACTCCGGACGGGAGAACTGCACCACGGCCGCGACGAGCATGATCAGGGTGAGGGCAGAAACGACGGCCAGCTCGACGCCGACCGGAAGGCGATGGCCGCCCCATGTCATCCCCGGATTCAGGGCGCGGGCGAGGTGGGGCGAGATCTTGACGTGGTCGAACACGGCCCGGCGCATCGGGTCGATGGCGTACGTCATCGGGTCGATCTTCGTGAGGAGGGAGAGCCACCGGGGCAGGCGGTTGAGCGGGAACACGGCGCCCGACAGGAAGAACATCGGCAGCACGATGAAGTTCATCACGACCTGAAAGGTCTCGACCTGGGCCATGCGCGCGGCGATGACGGTGCCGAAGGCGGTGAGGGTGAGTGCGAGAAGGGCCATCTCGGCGACGAGCGTCAACAGCAGCGTGGGCGAATACGGGACGTGGACCAGTCCGCAGAAGATCAGCATCACCGCGCCCTGGAACGTCGCCACGGTGGCGCCCCCGAGGCACTTGCCCACGACCAGGGCGCTGCGCCGCACCGGCGCGACGAGCATCTCCCGGAGGAAGCCGAACTCCCGATCCCAGACGATCGACAGCGCCGAGAAGATGGCAGTGAACAGCACGGTCATGCCGAGCACGCCCGGGAAGATGAACGTGCGGTAGTCGATCTTGCTGCCGCCCGGGATCAGCTGGGAGAGCCCGGTGCCGAGGATGAACAGGTAGATCAGGGG
>JAFASB010000480.1 GCA_019244985.1 Acidimicrobiia bacterium
TCACCGAGCTCACGGTCAACTACCGCACGCCCGAGGAAGCCATGGCCTTGGCGGGGCGTCTGCTCGCCGAGGTCGACCCCGACCTCGAGGCGCCCAGCGCCATCCGCAGCAGCGGATTCGTCCCGTGGTCGCTCGAGGCGTCGCCCGGTGCCCTCGGCGACGTGGCCGCGGGCGTCGCCGCCGCCGAGCTGCGCGCCGTCGGCGACGGCCGGATCGCGGTCGTCGTACCCGACACGCTCCGGCAAGCCGTCGGCGACGCCCTGCGCCTCGGACTGGGCGAGCGTGTTGCTTCAGACGCGCGGTCGGCGCTCGAGCGTCCGATCGCCGTGTTCGGCGTCGCCGACGTCAAAGGTCTCGAGTTTGACTCTGTGGTGGTCGTCGAGCCCGCGGCGATCGTCGACGCGTCACCGCGCGGCGCCAACGACCTCTACGTCGCCCTCACGCGCACGACCAACCGCCTCGGTCTCCTGCACACCCGCCCCCTGCCCGCGGCCCTACCGGCCGCCCGCCCCGTCGCATCGATCACCGAGATCGGCTGACACTTGAACAGTTCGTGAACGTCGTCACACGGGCGGAACGAAACTGGGTCCCCACGCCATCTCTTGGGTAGACCGGTCTGACCCAGAAAGGGAGGTCGTTCGATGTCCCTTCCCTCCGCCGAGGCCCGCTCAGCGACGACGCGGGTCACGCGCACCTTTGCCTTCATCGATCTCTGCGGTTTTACAGACTTCTGCGACAGCTATGGCGACGACGCGGCCGTAGCCGAGCTCGTCAAGCTCCGCGCCAGCGTGCGCGCCGCGGCACCCCTGTTCGGCGTGCGTGTCGACAAGTGGCTGGGCGACGGGGTGATGCTCGTCGGCGTCGATGTCGAGCCCATCGTGGCCGCCGTCGTGGCCATCTGTAATCAGATCGGTGAGGTCGGTGAACTCCCGATGCGCGCCGGAATCGCCAGCGGCCCGGTGATCATCCTCGAGGGCGACGACTACGTCGGCAAGGCGGTGAACACCGCGGCCCGCCTGTGCGACCGTGCCGGCGCGGGAGTCATCCTCGCCGCCACCGACGGCCTGGTGCTTCCCGAGTGGGTCGAAGCCGAAGGGCGCCCCCCGCTGCGCGTGCGCGGTCTGGCCGAGCCGGTGCAGATCGCGTCGCTGTCAACGATCGAGGGAGCCAGCCCCCACGCCACGGCGCTCGCCCCGGCCGCCGCCATCATGTCCGTCGTCGACGGACTCGTCCGCCCCCTCCGCGCCCTCAAACGCGCCTAGCTCGCGGAGCTCTTCGGCCAGCTCCTCGTCGCCGGCGAGGGCTTCCTCCATCGCCTCGTAGTCGTAGGAGAGGTGCATCGGCATGATGCGCAGGATCAGGAACGACGCCGCGAGGGCGACACCCGCCGCCAGCAGGAACGCCATGCTCTGACCGTGAACGAAGGCGTCCTTGGCTGTCCTGACGAGCTGGGCGCCGGCAGCTCCGCCTTGCTGCTGACCAATTGCGATGGCGCCGCCGACCGACGACCTCGCCGCTTCCTGCGCGGCCTTGGGGAGTTGTGAGAGAGAGCCGAGGGCGGAGGTGTAGCGGGTAGCGAAGATGCTGCCCAGCACGGCCACGCCGAGGGCGCCGCCGAGCTCGCGAGTGGTGTCGTTGACCGCGGAGCCGACCCCCTGCTTCCCCATCGGGAGCGATGACAGGATCGACGCCGTCGACGACGGCATCGTCATCGCCATGCCCAGCGCCATCACGGCGAAGGCGACCACCAGCAGTCCGTAGCTGGAATTCACCTGGAGCCGGGAGGCGACAAGGAGGCCGACTGCGGCGATGGCCAGCCCCGCCGCAACCGTGCGCTTCGTGCCGATGCGTTCGGCGATGCGGGCGCTCGACGGGGCGGTGATCATCATCACGACGGCGAACGGCAGGAGACGCAGGCCCGCACCCAGTGGCGTCCAGCCCTTCACGAACTGGAGGTACTGGGTGATGAGGAAGAACATGCCGAACATGCCGAAGAACACGAGCGTGATCGCCGTAGCGCCGCCCGTGAACCGCTTCCGCTTGAAGAAGTTCAGGTCGAGCATCGGGTGTGGGTTGCGCCACTCCCAGATGGCGAACTCACCCAGGACCACGACGGCCAGGGCGAACGACGCAATCGTGTGGGCATCCGACCAGCCCTTGATGGGCGCCTCGATGATCCCGTAAAGGAGCGACGCCAGGCCGACGATCGTGAGGACCGATCCCACTGGATCGAGCGGCAGGCGGTTGGGGTCACGCGAGGTCGGCACCAGCAGCTTGCCGCCGACCAGAGCGACGGCGATGAGCGGCAGGTTGATGAAGAACACCGAGCCCCAGTGGAAGTGGGCCAGCAGGAACCCGCTGGTGATCGGGCCGATGGCGCCGCCGGCACCGGCCACGCCTGCCCAGATGGCGATGGCCCGGGCCCGCTCGTGCACCGGGAAGACGTTGGTGAGGATCGAGAGCGTGGCCGGCATCACGAAGGCGCCGCCCATGCCCATGATCGCCCGGCAGACGATCAGCTGGTTCGGGGTGTCGCAGATGCCGGCGAGGAAACTCCCGGTGCCGAAGATGCACAGGCCGATGGTGAGGGCGCCCTTGCGCCCGAAGCGGTCACCGAGGGCCCCGGCCGTGAGCAGGAGACCGGCGAAGACCAAGCTGTAGGCATCGACGATCCACTGCAGCTGGGTGTCGGTGGCCTTGATGTCGCGGACGAGCGTGGGGATCGCCACATTGAGGGCCGTGTTCCCGACGACGACCATCAACAGGCTCAGGCAGAGGATCGAGAGGATCCACCACCGCCGCGGGTCGAGGTCGACGGGTGCGCTCTGCCCGTCGTCAACTGCCGTCTCCATGTGTTTGGGCAACGCTGCCCCGCCAGCCGCCATTCCGCCTGTCTACTCACCCCCTGGGGAATCCCCAATTTCTCCTCAAGTTGTCCACCGACCGTGCCGATAAGCGCAGGAGCGAAGCGGAGGAGTGGGATCTTTGGCTGGGACCGTAGAAACGGCCACCATGCGGCTCGTCTTCGAGCACGCACTCGACGTTGCCCTCGGCGGCGGTGAACACCGCGAGGCGGTCGCGGAGCTGACGGCGCTCGCTCGCAACGACCGCAGCGCCGTGGAGGCGGCCCGGGTCCGGGCCATGGGCCTGGTGATGACCCAGCCCGACGATGACACCGGCCGAACCGCCCTGTCACTCCTCGACGAGGTCCTCCGCCGGGGCGACGAGCGACGGCGCTGGCACAGCCACCGCCGATTCGACCCCTGGGACGTGGTGGCGAACAGTCGCACGGCCTAAGCCCTTCAGCGCTTCAGCCCTTCAGAAATCCGGCTCCCGTGCCGAAAACGTATGAGAAGGGCGCGATGTTCCACCTCCCCACACTCCAGCCCTGTGACGGGGTGCCCGTCTGGGTCATGTCCGACGACGACCTGACCGAGGCACTCATGATCTGGTGGCCCTCGGGCACGACGTGGCTCGTCCACGGCTCCACGCCGACCGACCAAGTCGACGCCGCGTAGCTA
>JAFASB010000060.1 GCA_019244985.1 Acidimicrobiia bacterium
CGTGGTGCCCGACCCCGAGTCGTTCCTCGACCCGATCGAGCGCGACGCCGCCGCCCGGGCCCTGCAGTACATGGGGCTCGCCGCCGGCACCCGGATGCGCGAGATCCCCGTCGACACCGTGTTCATCGGCTCGTGCACGAACTCGCGGATCGAGGACCTGCGCCTCGCGGCCTCCGTCGTCGAGGGCCACACCGTGAAGTCCGGGATGCGGGCGCTGGTCGTGCCCGGATCGATGAAGGTCAAGGCCCAGGCCGAAGAGGAGGGCCTCGACCGCGTCTTCACCGCGGCGGGCTTCGAGTGGCGGGAGGCCGGGTGCTCGATGTGCCTGGCCATGAACCCCGACAAGCTCGCCCCCGGCGAGCGCTGCGCGTCGACATCGAACCGGAACTTCGAGGGTCGCCAGGGCCGAGGCGGCCGCACCCATCTGGTCTCCCCCGCCGTCGCCGCCGCCACGGCCGTCGCCGGCCACTTCGCCACTCCCGAGGAGCTGAACTAGCGATGGAACCCGTTCGCGTCGTCGAAGGCACTGCTGTCCCCCTCGACCGGTCCGACGTCGACACTGACCAGATCATCCCCAGCGACTGGCTCAAGCGCGTCGAGCGCACCGGGTTCGGCCGCGGGCTGTTCTCCGAGTGGCGGGACGACCCCGGCTTCGTCCTCAACAAGGCCGACCATCAGGGCGCCACGATCCTCGTCGCCGGCCCGAACTTCGGCACCGGCTCGTCGCGTGAGCACGCCGTGTGGGCCCTGCAGGACTACGGCTTCCGCGCCGTGGTGTCCTCGCGCTTCGCGGACATCTTCCGCACCAACTGCACGAAGGTCGGTCTGCTCCCGGTGCACGTCGACGCGGAGGTGGCCCGCGCGCTGCTCGACGCGGTGGCTGCCAACCCGTCGCTGCACGTGTCGATTGACGTGGAAGCCCGGCGCGTGCGCGCCCCGGAGATCGATCTCGACGCCCCCTTCGAGCTCGACGACTTCACGCAGTACCGCCTGCTCGAAGGCCTCGACGATATCGGTCTGACGATGCGCCATGAGGACGAGATCGGGAAACACGAGTCCACGCGTCACGGTTGGCTCCCGTCGACCGCCTGAACACGAACGTGGTCCCGCCCGCCCGTCACCTGCTGCGGGCCAAGGACCTGGCTGACGCCCACTACGCCGAGCCCATCGGTGTCGCGGAGATGGCCCGCGCCGCTCGCCTGTCGCAGGCGCACTTCAGCCGCGAGTTCAAGCGGACGTTCGGCGAGTCACCCCACCAATACCTGCTGACCCGTCGCCTGGAGCGGGCGGCGGCGCTGCTGCGCACGACCGACTGGTCAGTGGCCGACATCTGCGTCGGCGTCGGGCTGTCGAGCGTCGGATCGTTCACGACCAGCTTCGGCCGCACGTTCGGCAAGTCGCCCACGGCGTACCGGGAGAGCTTCCCGCCGGCGTCCGCGTGGGCACGCGTCCCGGGGTGTGTCGCCCGCTTCTACGGTCGCCCCAAACACAGCACGTTTCGAGAAGACAGCCGCAAGGACGCGTCGTAGGTTCGACGTCGACCCCTTCGTTCGACAATTGGAGGACCCCGTGATCAGAATTTCCGTCGCCCAGGTGTGGGTGCACGACCAGCAGGAGGCGCTCGACTTCTACACCAAGAAGCTCGGGATGGAAGTGCGTTCCGACGTCAGCCTCCCGGAGATGGGCGGGTTCCGTTGGCTCACCGTCGCCCCGCCGGGACAGGACGACGTCGAGATCGTGCTCATGTCCATCCCCGGGCCGCCGGTGATGGACGCCGGGACGGCCGAGCAGGTGCGCACCTTGATGGCCAAGGGCTTCGCCGGCACCGTGTTCCTCACGACCGACAACTGTCAGGCGTCATACGAAGAGCTGTCGGCCAAGGGTGTGGAGTTCACCGAGACGCCCGAGCAGCGCCCCTACGGCATCGACTGTGGCTTCCGCGATCCGTCGGGCAACAGCATCCGACTGACGCAGGTGATGGAAGTGCCGGTCGGCTAGGCCGGCTGGAGCTCTTCGGCGAGGTACCTCGTCCGGGCAAGCGAGCGTTGCAGCTTCCCGGACGAGGTCTTCGGCAGGGTTCCGGGCTGAACGAGCACGACGTCCGCGGCGGGGAGGCCGACGGACTCCTTGACCCGGCGGGCGACAGCGTCGCGGACCGGCGACGGGTCGTCGGCCTTGGTCTCGGCCACGACGACGACGGTTTCCCGACCTCGGCGACCCTCGACGCCAAACGCAACGACGTTGCCGGCGCGCACGCCCTCGACCTCGGCGACCGCTCGCTCGACGTCCTCGGGGAACACGTTCCGGC
>JAFASB010000143.1 GCA_019244985.1 Acidimicrobiia bacterium
CACGACGGTGGGGATGCCGTGGTCGCGGATCTTGCGCAGGGCGCGCTGGGCGACGCGGTAGGAGCGGTACGTCGGGCGCGGGTGATCGAAGATGTCGCCCAGCCACACGATGACGTCGGGCTGCTGGGCCAAGGCCAGGTCGACGGCCGCGGCGAAGGAGACCTCGAAGTCGTACTCGCGCTGGTTCACGCCCTCGGGTTGCTTCGTGAACGGCAGATACGCCCGCCCCAGGTGGGCGTCGCCGAGCGCCGCGACCTTCATCAGTCGACCAGCGCCGACACGTTGGCCGGCGCCGCCTCCATGCGGGCCGGGGGAGGATCGGCGGAGCGGACAACGGCCTCGTAGAGGTGCACCTTGGCAGGTACTGCGAACGGCGCTTCCAGGTTGGCGACGAGGCACTCCCCCGGCATCAGCGTCTGGATCTCGGGGCCGAGCGCGCTGATGTCCTGCTTGGACGACGAGCGCAGGATGTTGCGGTCCTTCTCGTCGGCCAGGCCGAGGACGAAGAAGGTGTTGAACTGGCTGAGCAGCTCGTCGTCGAGGAGCTTGGGCTGCTGGGTGACCGCGCAGAGCCCGACCTTGAACTTGCGGCCTTCGCGTGCGACCCGGGGAAAGACGTTGGACTCGCGATCGCGGTTGCGGGAAAGCACGCGCTGCGCCTCCTCGAGGGCGATGGCGACGACGGGCAGGCGCTCGTGGACCTCGGGCTGCTCGAGGTAGGCCGACGACCACTCGTCGAGCACCTTGCGCGCGAGGAACGACGCGACCAGAACCTCTTCGGTGGAGCCCAGGCCGCTGACGTCGATGAGGACGACCTTGCCGTCCTGCAGGTCTCGGATGACGGCACCGCCGACCGACACGTTGGCGTCGGCGGAGACGCACGGGAGCTCGACGATGCGACGGGCCCGCCGGTGGACGACCTGCAGCGTGTTGAGGGCGACACGGCCGTTGAGGTCGATCTCGCGGAAGCCCGCCAGATCGTCGACCTGAGCGAAGTCGAGCAGCCAGCGCAGGTCGGTGGCGGCGTAGTGGCGCTCGAGCTCGAACAGTGCCTCTTCCTGGGGGCGCGACCACTCGTAGGCCGTGCGCAGGTCGTCAACAGCCAGCTCCGCCAGGCTCACGCGGAGCGCCGACGTGTTGGGTAGGCGGCGCGCGGCATAGGTGCGCAGGCGCTCGCCCGCCCACGGGTGCTTGGCAAGCGATGTGCGGTACTCACCGTGGGGGTCGACCAGGAGGAGTCCGTATCGGCCGGCACGCTGCATGACGCCCGACGCCAGCACCTTCATGAGGTTCGACTTGCCCATGCCCGTGGTGGCGAAGACGCCGACGTGGGTTGCGAGCGACGATCCGGGAATGCCGACCTCGAAGTCGACGACGGTCTCACCGCTGCGCAGCTGGCCGATGGGAAGGTCGCCCATCTTCGTGCGCAGGAAGGCGAAGTCGGCTGGCTCGGGAGAAACCACACGCGAGAACTGGGTGGGCAGCGACTTGGGCTTGCGGAACTCCATGCCGTCGGGCGTGAGGTACCCGAGGCAGCGGCAGGTGGCCACGCGGTAGGTGCGCAGGGCCTGATCGTGCAGCGGGTGCATGCCTGCCTCGCCGCGGGCGTCGTCGGACAAGAGGGTGCCCGCGACCCGCTCGGCCCAGCCCGGCTCCCGGTGTTCGGATCCGTAGGTGACGTCGACGACGCGGAACAGGTATCGCCGGCCGGTGGCTTCGTCGACGCCGACGAGCAGCTCGCCCAGGAACAGGTCCTCGTCGGGCGACGCCCGGAAGACGGCCTCGAGGACGTTCTTGCCGAAGAGCCTGCCTCTGCTGGTGCCGTCCATCTAGGCCCTCTCCATCAGCTTGTGGCGGTCGGTGAAAGCCCGCTCTCGCACCTCGACCGGGACGCCGGCCCGGTGGAAGAGCTCGTCGAGCTCGAGCCACAGCTCCTGGCGCAGCCACGGCGGACAGGCGGCCAGCTGATCGGCCACCGACAACGGATACGGGTAGCCGGGGAAGGCGGCGTCGTCGCTCACGGCACTGACCGCGCCCAGCACCTGCTCGGGATCGGCCGTCGTAGGGAGGTCGACGCGGAAAGCGAAACGGGCGTCGGGGTCGAGCCGGGCGACGACGACCTGCAGACCTCCGCCGCCGAAGTCGGACCGGGTGCGGGCGACCGGTGCCCACCACATGGCCCGTGCCCCGAACCGAACCGCAGCCTCGAGCTCGAGCTGGCCGACGAGCGGCGCGCCGCCCCGCGACAGCGACGAGTGCTTGGTGACACCGGCGACGGTGATGTTCCGCTCCGCGGCGCGCTCGAGCAGCTCGCCCATGAACGTGGACGGGATGCGCCAGTCGGGAACGAGGTCGCCGTCCACGAGGACCAGCCCGCCGGGTTGCGCGTCTTCTATGGAGCGCAGGACGGCGTCCCACTCCCACCGGTCGCGGAGCAGGTTGGCGTCGACGCTGGTGTGGGGGTCGATCGCCAGTCCAAGGGCCGCCAGCGAGGCGCGGTCCTCGCCGACGCCGAGGAGGTGGGCGCGCAGCTCGCCCTCGTCCTCCAGCACCCGTTCGCCGGCCGCGTAGCGAACGCGGGCCGCCCTGGTGACGAGCAGCTGCACGCACCGGGCGTCGGCCACGATGCACTGGCCGCCGTCGACCGCCCACACGTCGGCCGGGGCCGGACGGCGCTCGAGCAACCGCGGCGAGACCTCGGCCTCGAAGACCAGATCCCGCCCGGTCGGATCGCTGAGCGCGGCGACGCCGCCGGTGAGCAGCTCAGCCAGGCGGCCAGCGGCCTGCTGGAGTGACGGTTCCACGCCCATAGCTTCCCAAGTGGGTGTGACAGTTACAAGCGTGTAATTTATCCACAGGACCCTGTGGATAGTCGTCAGTCGGCCAGGTCCTTCGCCGACACCACTTTTTCCGGCCGGAGCCGCACCAGGAGCTCGCCGGGGACGGCGTTGCGCTGGCCAAAAGCCTCGGCCTTGTCGTCGCCCATGTACCGCCCGCCGACCACCGTCGCCCAGTGGCGCACCTGGTCGAGATCGTCGGAAAGCTCGACC
>JAFASB010000158.1 GCA_019244985.1 Acidimicrobiia bacterium
TGGCTGCTGCGTGGAGGACGCCGCACAGGCTGATCGTTTGGGGATCAGTGGCGGCCGTCGTCGTCGTCCTCGTAACCGCCCTCGTGGCGTGGCCGGACGATGACACCAAACCCCAGCGTGTCGCCTCGGGCGCGAACGCGCCGACAACCGCGCCCGGCAGCGTGTCGGCTGTCGACGGCACCATCCCTGCGCCCGACACGACGCCAACAACAGCCGCAGTGCTGGCCCACACGCCGACGACGAAGAGTTCGCCGCTCACCCCGCCCGTCATTCCGGCAACGACAGTCCCCGCTCCGACCGCACCGCCGCACATCGCCGAATTTCCCCTCCCGAGTGCACCCAGCTATCCCAACGCCATCGCAACCGGCCCCGACGGCAACCTCTGGTTCGCCGAGTCGTTCACCGGCAAGGTCGGCCGCATCACGCCGTCGGGCGCCGTCACTGAGTTCCCCCAGCCGAACGGCGCCGCCGGTGCCAACGGGATGGCAGCCGGATCCGACGGCAACATGTGGTTCACCGAGGTGGACTCCGCAGGCGACGGCAAGATCGCCAGGATCACACCGTCCGGGAAGGTCACCGAGTTCCGCGTGCCGACCGCCAACCCCGTGCTGCGCGACATCGCGCGCGGACCAGACGGGAACCTCTGGTTCACCGAAGGCGTCGGCAAGATCGGCCGGATCACGCCGGCTGGATCCATCATCGAGTACGCCATCGGCGGGCCGAGCGACGTCCACGCGATCACGGCGGGCCCCGACGGCAACCTCTGGTTCACCGACACGGAGTCGAGCCGCATCGGCCGCGTCACGACGTCGGGCACGTTCCTGCCGTTCTACGTGGCACCCAACAGCGTGCCCGTCGCGATCGCCAAGGGACCGGACGGAAACGTCTGGTTCACCGATCTGCAAGGCAAGATCGGGCGGATGACGCCTGTCGGCGTCGTCACGGAGTTTCCCGCCGACGGAGGGCCCGACGGCATCACGGCGGGTCCCGACGGCAACCTTTGGTTCGCCGACGGCAACAACAACACCATCGGCCGCGTCACCCCGGCGGGGAACGTGTCCGAGTACCCGGTCCCGACCGCCGGTCAGAACGCCGGCATCACCACCGGGCCCGATGGCAACGTCTGGTTCACGGAGCTGAGCGCCGGCAAGGTCGGCCGCGTCGACCTCCGCTGATCTCTACGTTCTTGCCGTGGACACGCCCCTGAGCGCTATCCCACCCGTCAGGAACCAGGTGCGTTGAACGTGGGCGCGCCGGCGCTCGTCGTGAAGCTCCAGACCCCGTTGTTGCCCGGGGGGACGGTCGACGGACCGGCTTGGCTCTCCGAGAGACCGGCGCCCGTGAAGACGTCAGAGCCGACGATCGACATACCCGAGGCCGTCGTCGCCCCTAGCGGGAACTTCCACAGCGGAAGCCCGGTATCGGCGTTGTAAGCGTCGTCCGAGAAGCCCGTGGTGGACGGAGCAAAGACGACCCCATTGCTGTAGCTCGTCGCCGAATAGCTCGGCGTCGACGGCGCCCGCCAGACGATGTGGCCCGTCGCTGCGTCGACTGCGCTCAGGGAGAGGAGACGAGCCGGATCGTTGGCGATGCTGAAGTCCAGACAGAACGGCAACAGGGGCAGCCGTATGCCGAGGAGCCCCGGACACGTGGCGCCGGCGTCGTCGCCGTCGTTGGGCTCGCGGACCCCGTCGTCGGCGAACGGTAGGAACAAGGCAGAGTCCAAGAACGCAGCGGGACGACCGTTGGCGACGCCGACTGACGCACTGGCGATGTAGCCCCCGCCGGCGCCGATGAACTCAGGCGAGATCTGGCCCGGCTGGGCCGCTTGCACGCTCCAGATGGGGCTCCCGTCCCGTTCGCAGATGCCGTAGGCGTAGCCGGACTTGCCGCCCTGGACGACAACGTTGGTGGTGTCCCGCCCCTTGCCGTTGCCCTTGCCAGGAGTGCACGACTGCCCGACGGGGAGGTCAGCGGTGTTGACGGTGGCCAGCACCGACGAGCTGCCGAAATCGGTGTCCCCCGCGCCCGCCTCGTTGGGCGAGCCGGTGTTGTAGATATTCGGCGGCTCGAAGAAGTTCCACACGCGCACGCCGGTCACGGGGTCGAGGGCGAATTCGCCTTCCGTATGGGCGTAGTCATGATGTGCATACGTGGTGGACGGGTTGGGATTGGCGCCGCAGTTGCCGGTGCCGAAGATGACGAGGCCATCATGAGACTTGCGGCCCGTCGCGGTGATCTGCTTGGGGAACCAGGCGGGGTCGCTCGCGGCCGTTCCCGCCGACTGGTATGCGTTCATGCCGGCCGGGTCGACGAAGTCTGCGTCCAGCGACGGCGAGGACCACACGTCACCACACGCGTCGGCCCACGCCAACGAGTTCTCGCCGATGCCCGGCACGTTGGTCGTGTTGCAGTAGGCGTTGGGGCTGGCGTCGCCACAGCTCAATGTGAGCGCCTCGGACCCTCCGAACTGGGCGGGGGTGAGCGTGACATCCCGCTCTGGTTCGTAACGCCACAGCAGGGCGCCGGTGGCCGCATCGAACGCTTGCAGACCGGTCACACCGGCGCCGGCACCGCTGTTGTCATCGCTGCCGACAAGGACCTCGGGTACGGCGAGCCCGGTGTCGACGACCGGCGAAGACTCGATTTCGACTGAGTTGGTCGCGAATCCCGGATCGATGTCCTGGGCCCACTGGCACGTCCCGGTGACGGCATCGAGCGCGAAGAGGCTGCCGCCGCCGCCGAAGTACACGAGTGGATTTCCAGCCGCGTCGGTGACGGTCGGCGCGACAGCTGCCGACGACGTGATGCCCCCGAACCCTGCGTTGTGCCGCTCGGTGTACGGCGCGGGCTGGTCCCGGTAACACGTCTGGGGGCTGGTGGTCGAGAACGTCCACTTGGACGCGCCCGTCGCCTGATCCAGCGCGTGGAAGGCGCCGGTCGAGTCACCGACGTAGACCGTGTTGTTGGCGACGGTCGGCTCGGCGGTGACGGCACCGGACGTTGGTGTGAACCACTTGGGGTGCAGGGTCGGGGCTGAGAGCTGGCTGAGCGTCGAGCAGCCGTTCGCCGTGTGACGGGCGTCGTGCTGGTACGTCGGCCACGTGGCGACGCAGCCCGGCGCCGGCGCCGGCGCTGCCTTCGCGGCCGCCAACCCCAAGCCGCTGGCCAGCAGGGCGGCGATACCGACGAGGACGACGCCGCGCCCACGCACCCCACGTCCTGAGCCCAATCGAGACAACCTCACTCTCCCAATCCCCTCGGTCAGTCCACGAAGCTGACGTCAACGTCAGCGTTTGGGGGAAGTTCGGCGTCGATGTCCCATTCCCCTGCCAGGGCTCCGGAGCAGCCGAGGGTGATTGCCGGGACGTTTGGCCCGGTCCCCGCACATCCCGCGGGACCTCTGAGAGAAGAGTGGGCCGGGGTGGATTCGAACCACCGTAGGCTGTGCCGGCAGATTTACAGTCTGCTCCCTTTGGCCGCTCGGGCACCGACCCGTCGGCGCCAAACTAGCGTTTGGGTATGCCGACTTTTGATGTCGTCTCCGAGGT
>JAFASB010000371.1 GCA_019244985.1 Acidimicrobiia bacterium
GCCAGGAAGACGATGACGTTGGCGACCTCCCAGGGCTCGGCCGACCGGCCGAACGCCTCACGGGTGACCAGCTCGTCGAGGGCCTCCTGATCGATGGCCCTGTTGAGGAACGGGTGCATGGCCAGGCTCGGCGACACCGCGTTGACGCGAATGCCGGACGGGGCCGCCTCCAGGGCGGCGCAACGCGTGAGCGCCATGACACCGGCCTTGGCTGCTGCGTAGTGGGCCTGGCCGGCCTGGGCGCGCCACCCGAGCACCGACGCGTTGTTGACGATGACGCCCGAACCCTGCGGGATCATGGAACGGAGGGCGGCGCGCGTGCAGCGGAAGGTGCCGTTGAGCGTCACGTCGAGCACGGCACCCCACTGTTCGTCGGTCATGTCGACGATCGGGGCGGTGCCGCCCAACCCGGCGTTGTTGACAAGTACGTCGAGGCGCCCGAGCCGTTCGGCGACCCCGTCGAACATCGCCTGCACGTCGCTCTCGACGGTCACGTCGCACGGGAACGCACTGACACCGCCGAGTTGCTCGGCGGCTTCGTTCAGGCGGCGCTCGTGCTTGTCGGCGATGGCGACCGTCGCGCCTTCTTCGACACAGCGCTTGGCGGTGGCAAATCCGATCCCGGTCCCGGCAGCGGCCGTGACGAGCACGGTCTTGCCAGTCAGGAGCCCGTGGCTCTCGGGGTAGGGCGGCGTCTGCGTCATGCGGCTGGCTTCGGCTCCGACGGCAAGCCCAGCGCCCTTTCGCCGACGATGTTGCGCTGGATCTCGCTGGATCCCGCGTAGATCGTGTCGGCCCGACTGAACAGGAACATCCACTGCAGGGGCGCGTCGTGCAGCGTCGCGCCCATGCCCTGCACGTCCATCGCCAGCTCGCCGAGCTGGCGGTGCCACTCCGACCAGAAAAGCTTGTTGATCGACGCCTCGGGCCCCGGTTCGCCATCCCGCAGCGTGCGCAGGTTGTGGAAGCGCATGACGCGCAGCCCCGTCCAAGCCCGCACCAGCCGGTCACGGACGACCGGGTCGTCGATCGCCCCGTTGGCTCGCGCCGCGTCGACGATCTCCGCGAGCTCACGCTCGAAGCCGATCTGCTGGCCGAAGTACATCGTGCCGCGCTCGAAGGCCAGGGTCCCCATGGCGACGCGCCAGCCGCCGTTGACGTCACCGACGACGTTCTCGATCGGCGTGCGCGCGCCGTCGAAGAACACCTCGTTGAATTCCGACGAACCCGTGACCTGCACGATGGGACGGATCTCGATGCCGGGCTGGCGCATCGGGCACAGGAGATAGGAGATGCCGCGGTGGCGGGGCGCCGACCTGTCGGTCCTGCAGAGGATGAAGATCCAGTCGGCCCAGTGGGCTAGCGACGTCCACACCTTCTGGCCGGTGATCACCCACTCGTCGCCGTCGCGCTCGGCGATCGTCTTCAGATTCGCCAGGTCCGAACCTGCGTCGGGCTCGGAGTAGCCCTGGCACCACAACTCGGAGGCGTTGACGATCGGGGGCAGGAAGCGGCGCCGCTGCTCGTCGGTGCCGAAGGCGATGATCGTCGGTCCGATCAGGCCTTCGCCGAAGATGCCGACACGACCTGGTGCCTGGGCCCGCGCGTACTCCTCGTGGAAGACAACCTGCTGGGTGACCGTCGCGCCTCTCCCGCCGAACTCCTTGGGCCAGCCGATGCAGGTCCAACCGTCGGCGGCCAGGTGGCGCTCCCACGCGAGGCGTGCGTCGAACCCCTCCTCCTCGCGGCCGGGTCCGCCAAGCCCGCGCGCGTCGGCGAAGTCACCGGTGAGGTTGGTCTCGAGATAGTCCCGGACCTCGCGGCGGAAGGCCTCGTCCTCGTCGGAGAATCGGAGGTCCACTCAGGCCTGCTGCGTCAACTGGTCTCGGAGTTGGTACTTCAGCACTTTGCCGGCCGCGTTCAGCGGGAGGGCGTCGACGATCTCCACTCGGCGGGGCACCTTGAAATTGGCCATGTGCTCGCGGCACCAGGCGATCAGTGCGTCGGGGTCTACGGTCTGGCCGGACTTGGTCACGACAAAGGCGGCGCCCACCTCGCCGAGGCGCTCGTCGGGAACGCCGACGACGGCGACCTGGGCGACGCCGTCGTGGCTGAGGAGCATGTTCTCGATCTCGGCCGGATAGGCGTTGAAGCCTCCGACGATGAACACGTCCTTCTTGCGGTC
>JAFASB010000404.1 GCA_019244985.1 Acidimicrobiia bacterium
CATCGGCCGAACCTACCCACGGTCGGAGCTCCGTTACCGGTGTCCCAGGTGCCCGGCCTGGCGGGCGGTCACCAGCCCGGCGTCGAGCCACGCCCGCACCGCGTCGGCGAGCGTCTCGTCGATGGGCCGGTACTGCACCCCTACCTCGCCGACGTTGTCCTCCGTGCCCGGCCACGTGGTGAGGAGCGTCATCGCCTCTTCAGTGATGGGAAGGTCGAGCGGAACGACGGTCATCACCCGGTCGACGGCGCGCCCGATGGCCCGGAGCAGGGCCGGCGGCGTCGGTGGCACAGGGAACCGGCGGCCGGTCAGGGCGCGCAGCTTCTCGGCCAGCACGTCCATCGTCACCAGGGTCCCGCCGCACATCACGCGCGCCGGCCGGTCGCCGGACTCGAGGAGCTTGGCGTGCACCTCGGCGATATCGCGGACGTCCACGACGGACATCGAGCCGCTCCCGGTCGGGAACACGCCCGCCGCGATCACGCGTGAGATCTGCGTGGACGCCTCGCCGAGCGACCCGCCCGCGGCCGGACCGAGCACGCCCCCCGGGTAGGTGATGTGCACGGGCGCACCGTCGTCCTGCAGGTCGCGTGCGACGCGTTCAGCGCCCGCCTTCGAGGCCGCGTAGCCCTCGGCTGTGGCGATCGGGGTCGTGACGGTCAACGGACGGCCGGGCACCTGCTCCAGGGCACTCGTGCTCGACACGTGGAGGATCCGCGACAGGCCGTGGTCGGCGGCGGCGCGCAGGACGGTCTCGGCGCCGCCCGCGTTGATCTCGATCGCCCGCGCCGCGTCGGCCCGCTTGATCGAGACCGCGGCTGCGGTGTGCAGCACGGCGTCGCAGCCGGCGAGCGCCTTGTCGACCGACGGCGAATCGGTGACGTCGCCGGTGGCGACGTCGTCGGCGCGCAGCCCGACCGACGCGGCGATCCGCGTCGCCTTCTGAGGGTCGCGCACGAAGAGGCGGACGTCGTGGCCGGCGCGCTCGATGGCAACAGCACTGTGGGCGCCGATGAATCCCGTTGCCCCGGTGACCAGGACCCTCATACGGCGGATTCTGCCGCCTTTGGCGGGTGCGTG
This sequence comes from Acidimicrobiia bacterium, assembly GCA_019244985.1. Classification (GTDB taxonomy): domain Bacteria; phylum Actinomycetota; class Acidimicrobiia; order Acidimicrobiales; family AC-14; genus CADDZP01. The sequence continues at coordinate 1,081 of JAFASB010000404.1, forward strand.
TTAGACCACGCCGGTGGTCGTGGTCCTGGCGCTGTGCGCGGCGGCGTTCTTCGGCGTCTCGTCGGTACTCATGCACACGCAGGCCCGGGCGGCCCCGGCCGAGCACAACCTTCGTCCGTCGCTGCTGCTGCACCTGATCCGGCAACCGGCGTGGCTGGCGGGGATCGGCGCTCAGATCGCCGGGTTCGCGCTGCTTGCCACCGCCCTGGCGACGGGTTCGCTGTCGCTCGTCCAGGCGATCATCCCGGCCGGGCTGCTGCTGGCCCTACCGCTCGCGGCACGTCTGTCAGGGAAGAGCCTTCGCCGCGCCGACTGGTTCGGCGCGGCGGCGACCATCATCGGCCTGGCGGTGGCCCTTGTCATCGCCGATCCGGCGACGGGCAAGGACACGCCGACCGGCGCCGGCTGGGCCGTGCTCTTCGTCATCACCGTTGGACTGCTCGCGGCCCTCCTCGTCGTCGGCCAGCGACTCGACGGCGCTCCACGCGCCGTCGCCCTTGCAGTCGCCGCCGGGCTCATCCTCGGTCTCAACGGTGTCGTGACCAAGGCGACTGCGACGCACTTCAAGCACGGCATCGGCGAAGGCTTCAGCAGTTGGGAGACCTATGCCGTCGCCGTCACCGGCATCGGCGGGCTGCTCCTCATGCAGAGCGCGTTCCAGGCGGGGGAGATCGAGTGGTCGCTGCCGACGCTGACGGTCATCAACCCTCTTCTGAGCATCGTCGTCGGCCTCACGCTCCTGGACGAGACGATCGCCGCCCACGGCGCGGCGATCGTGCTCGTGCTGTTGAGCCTCGGCGTCATGGTGTGGGGCCTGATCACCCTCACGAGATCGCCCGCACTGGTTGCCATCCACGAGCAGCCTGCCAGCCGATGAGTCAGGAGCTCGCGCACGCGTTGACGCTGGACGGCCCGCGTAGGTTGGCCGAGCGCGAGGTGCCGCTGCCGGAGCTCGGCGACAACGACGGCGTGCTGCGCGTCGAGGCGTGCGGTCTCTGCGGGACCGATCACGAGCTCTGGACCGGAACGCTCCCCGGTCCGTACCCGTTCGTGCCCGGTCACGAGTCCGTCGGCGTCGTCGAAGCGGTAGGGCCGAAGGCGGCCGAGCGGTGGGGTGTGAACGTCGGCGACCGGGTCGCGGTCGAGGTCATGCTGTCGTGCGGCGAGTGCGACAAGTGTGTGGCCCGCGACTACCGGCTGTGTCGCCGGCACGGCCTGGCCGACATGTACGGCCTCGTCTCGCTCGACAAGAGCCCCGGCTTGTGGGGCGGCTACGCCACCCACCAGTACCTGGCCCCCGACAGCATGCTGCTGCCCATCCCGCCCGTCCTCGACCCGGCCGTCGCCACCCTGTTCAACCCGCTCGGCGCCGGCATCCGCTGGGGCGTCACGGTGCCGGGGACCAAGGCAGGAGACGTCGTCGCCGTTCTGGGCCCGGGCGTGCGCGGCCTGTCGGCATGCGCCGCCGCCAAAGAGGCGGGCGCCGCCTTCGTGATGGTCACCGGCGTATCGCCCGGCGACGACGAGCGCCTCGCGCTCGCCACGGACTTCGGCGCCGACCTCGCCGTTGACGTGCGGACGACCGACCCGGCGAAGGCGCTGCGCCATGCGACCGGCGGCGGCGCCGACGTGGTCGTCGACGTCACTGCCAAGGCGCCCTCGGCTCTCGGGCAGGCCATGAACATCGCTCGCGCCGGCGGGACGGTCGTGGTGGCGGGCACCCGCGGATCG
>JAFASB010000481.1 GCA_019244985.1 Acidimicrobiia bacterium
CTGGGTGGCGGGGGCCCCACCGGGAGCCGACAGCGTGCTCGGCTCCGCGGCGCCGACGACCACGCCGACGACTTCCTCGAGTGGTGGCTCATCGTCCCCGTCATCGGGTGCCACCACCTCGGGGTCGACGACGGCGGCCGCCACGGGCTCCGCACCGACCTCCTACAAGCTGGACCTCAGCGTCTCGGGGACCATGGATCAGGTGATGGCCTTCGCGGATGCCTTGCGCAACCTCGGACGCCTCGTGGTGGTCACCAACCTGTCGGTGAGCCCTTCAGGCGCCGGCACGAGCGCGGCGGCCGGCGCGGTCTCGGCCAACCTGTCGGCCCTCCTATACACCTGGCGCCCCAGCCCTCCGCCCCTCCCGACGCTGAATTGACGCCGGCATGAGCACCCAAGTCATCATCGACGACGACGACGTCGCCGAGCATCTGCTGGGCGCGCTGTCGACGACGGCGCCGGAGGCGGCCGCGGCCGCGCCCGGTGTGTTGGACCTGGCGCACCGCCATGGGCTGCGTTCCTTGCGCGCCCTGATGCAGTCGCCATCAGTTTCCACCCCAGCACTGGAAGCCGCGATCTGGGCGCACGCCGGCTTCGTGACCCACTCGATCATGGATGAGGCGCTCGATCCCGACCTCCTGCGCCGTCTGCCCGCCGCGCTCGCCCGCGAGTGGGGCGTGTTGCCCTTGGGGTGGGCGGGCGACAGCGTGCGCCTGGCTGTGGTCGACCCTGTCAACACCGACGCCCACGAGCGCGCCCGTACCCGGCTGGGCAACGTGGCCATGGACCTCGTGCTGGTCGAACGCGACGAGCTCGACGCTGCCATCCAGCGGGCCGAGGAGCTCGTGGTGTCGATCGTGGACCTGGCCGAGGATGAGGACGAAGAGGCACTGCGGGCTCTTCAGACCGTCGATGATCCCGAAGCCGCCGGAAAGTACGCCCAGGCCGTCCAGGGCCTGATCGAGGAGGCGGTCGCCCTCCGGGGCTCGGACCTGCACGTCGAGCCCGAGGAGCGCCACGTTCGCATCCGTGTGCGCGTGGATGGGGTGTTGCAAGTCCGCCAGCCCCAACCCCTGTCGGTCGCGGACAAGCTGGTGAGCCGGCTCAAGGTCATGGCCAGCCTGGACATCGGCGAGCACCGCCTCCCGCAGACCGACGGCCACGCCCGGGTGGAGGTGGCGGGACGCCGACTGGATCTGCGGGTGTCGATCGTTCCCCAGGCTGGACTGCCCGAGTCCGCCGTCGTGCGCATCCAGGACCCCGCGCAGTCCGCCGGTAAGGACCTCCACAAGTTGGGCTTCAGCCCGGCGCTGCTGGAGGTCTATGAGCGACTCGTGAAGCTGACCCATGGGGCGGTGGTGGTGACCGGCCCCACTGGCTCGGGCAAGTCAACGACCCTGTACGCGACCCTCAAGCGGATCGCCACCTCCGACAAGAAGTCCCTCAGCGTCGAGGACCCCGTCGAGGTGCGCGTCGACGGGGTCATCCAGACCCAGGTCAATCCCCTTGCCGGCTACACCTTCGCCGCCGCCGTGCCCGCCTTCGTGCGCTGTGACCCCGACATCATCATGGTCGGTGAGGTGCGCGACCGCGAGACGGCGGTGGCGGCGGTCAACGCGGCGACGACGGGCCACCTCGTGCTGACGACGCTGCACACGAACTCGGCCGCGGGCGCACCGGGACGCCTGATCGAGCTGGGCGTGGAGCCCTACCTGGTCTCCGACGCGCTGCGGGCGGTGCTCGCCCAGCGCCTGGCTCGCCTCTTGTGCCGGCACTGCCGCGAGCCCTACGAGCCGCCCGCTGAGGTGCTGGCCAACCCCGACTGGGCCGAGCCGCCCACCGAGCTGTACCGCGCCGTCGGGTGTCGGCGCTGCTCGGGGCTCGGCTACCAGGGCCGGGTGGCGTTGGGGGAGCTGCTCGTCGTCGACGACGCTGTGAAAAGGGCCATCTCCAAGGGTGCCGACAGCGCCCAGCTGTCCGAGCTGGCCCGGGCCCAAGGGCTGCCGACCTTGCGCCAGGATGGCCTAGCCAAGGCCGCGTCGGGGGCGACGTCCTACGAAGAGATCGGGCGGGTGCTTTCATGACCACCGCCGCGGGCAGATGGAGCTACCGGGCCTATCCCGCGGGAGGCGCCGGGACGGCCACCGAAGGGACCATCGACGCCCTCGACGAGGCCAGCGCCAAGGCCCTGTTGCGGGCGTCTGGGCTCATGGTCACCGAGTTGCGCCCGGCCCGGCGCGCCCTGGCGGCCACAGAGATCCGGCTGCGGCGCAACAAGGTCCGCCAGGCAGACCTCGCTTGGATGGCGCGCAACCTCGCGACCGCGCAGAGCTCGGGCCTGGCCATCGACAAGTCGGTGGCGATGCTGGCCGGCCAACGCGCCGGGTCGGCGATCGGCGCCGTCCTGGCCGACATCCACCGCCAGCTGCACACCGTGGGCAACCTGGGCCAGGCGTTCCGCAGCCACGAGGCCGACCTCGGTGCCCTCACGTGCGCCATGGTGGAGGCCGGCAACGAGAGCGGGACCCTGGACCGCAGCCTCGACCGCCTCGCCACCCTGACCGAGGCGCGGGTGCGCCTGGGTCGAAAGGTCCGCTCGGCGAGCGCCTACCCGGTGCTCGTGTTGGGCCTGGCCCTGGTGCTGTTCGCGGCGATGCTGCTGTTCATCCTGCCGACGTTCAAGAAGATCTATGCCGACCTCCACGGCCAGCTGCCACTGCCGACGCGCGTGTTGATGGACATCTCCGATGCGGCGCGCTCGCATCTGTGGGCCATTCCACTGCTGGGGGTGGCTCTCGTGGTGGGGGCCAAGCAGGCGTGGTCCAACGAACGGCTTCGCCTGTGGTGGGACCGCACCGTGCTGCGCCTCCCGATCTTCGGCGACCTCGTGCGCACGGCGATCATGACCCGGGTCGCGGGCTCGCTGAGCACGTTGCAAGGCTCGGGCGTGGACCTCCGGCGCTCCTTGGAGCTGACGGCCAGGGTGGCCAGCAACCGAGTCTTCAGTACCGCGTTGGAGCGGTCCAAGGACGCTGCGACGGGGGGCACGCCCCTGGACCGGGCGCTGCGCCAGCAGACCGACGTGTTCCCCGAGCTCTTCGTCCAGCTGGTGGGCATGGGGTCAGAGACCGGCGGCACCGTGGACCTGTTGGATCGCTACGCCCGGGACATGGAACACGACCTCGAGACCCGCCTCGAGACCCTGACGGCCCTGCTGGAGCCGTTCCTGATCATCTTCATCGGGGTGGTCATCGGTGCGGG
>JAFASB010000005.1 GCA_019244985.1 Acidimicrobiia bacterium
CCTTCAGGTCGTCGATGAACAGGGTCGGGTCCTCGTCGAGCCAGTAGACGCGAATCGCTCGGCCTTCGTCGTCCTCAAACCACCAGCAGCCCGCGACGCCGCGAACGCCGAGTAACTCCGGGATGTGCACCTGGTCGTACCACTGACGCGCCTCCTCGAGCGCCGGGCCCTCGATCGAAGACTGGGCGGTGAGGAAGATCCCCCGGTTCGGCCGGTAGGGGATGGCGTCGGCGTCGAAGGCCAGGCGCGGCGACACGTACGTCTTCACCAACTTGAAAGGGCCGCTGAGGTGTGATTTCCGCGAGTCGAACCAGCGGTCCTGCTCGTGGAGGTTTCGGGCCAGCGCGTAGAAGTCGTCGAGCGCCTGCTGCACCGGCGCGGTGATCAGGTAGAGGGTGACGTACTGCGTCGGCGCCAGGTCGTCGCCGGCGAAGAGGCGCCGCTGGATCAGCTCAGGCGCTGCCACCCAGCGCTGGCCCCACTGCAGACCCTCGAGCTTGAACTGCTCGGGCATGTGGTCGAACAGATGCCACTCGTTGTACTCGCGGTGGCGGCCGTCGAGGACCTCGGTGAACGAGAAGAACCCGACCTCGACCTTGTTGGCCACGCCGGGACGGTAACCGGTGACCGACGCCCTAATCCGGGAGCGTGCGCAGGTCGCTGACGGTGTCCACGTCGGCCGGATTGCCGGAACACGGGACCTCGGCGACGAGGTCGGGGTGGTCGCGCATCAAGGCGCGCGCTCCCTCGTCGCCGGTCCTTGGCAGCAGCGGCCAGATGGTGCGGGCCAGCCGCACGGGGTTGCGCCGCTTCCCGCCGTAGGTGGCGACCGCGATCGGGGACGTGCTGCGCGCCACCGCGACCCACGCCGACGCCGGGATCAGCGGCTGGTCGCCGAGGCCGACGACGACGGCGTCGAACCCGGCGGCCGCCTCCAGCGCAGCCCACAACGAGGTGGCGATGCCGTCGGCCCAGTCCGGGTTGGGCACGACGGTGACGGGGCCGGGCAGGACATCGGTGAGCGGCGTCTCGCCGACGACGACGATTGTCTCGTCGAGCGCCGCTTGCTCGGCCGCCTCGGCGGCCCACGTGACGAGGGCCTGCCCGCGGAACGGCGCCAGCAGCTTGTGACCATCGGCGAAGCGGCTGCCGCCGCCCGCCGCCAGCACGACCGCTGCGGTCCTCATGGCGCCGCTGGCAAGGTCGTTCTCATTTCGTGAGTATGTTATTTCCCGGTATGGAGCTGGCCAACGAGTTCAGGGTGCCGCTCGCCCTCGACGAGGCGTGGGAGGTGCTCACCAACATCGAGCGCATCGCGCCGTGCATGCCCGGGGCGACGCTCGAAGGCGCCGACGGCGACGACTACCACGGCACGGTGAAGGTCAAGGTCGGACCGATGACCGCGCAGTACAAAGGCACTGTCCGCTTCGTCGAGCGCGACGACACCGCCCGCAAGGCCGTGCTCAGCGCCGAAGGACGCGAGACCAAGGGCCAAGGCAACGCCAGCGCCACGATCACGGCCACCATCACGGCCGACGGCGACGGCTCGGCGGTCCACGTGCTCACCGATCTCACGATCTCGGGCAAGGTCGCCCAGTTCGGCAGGGGCGTGCTCGCCGACGTCAGCACCCGGCTGATGGGCCAGTTCGTGGACTGCCTGGAGAAGGATCTGGCGGCGTCGATGGAGCCGTCGATCCCGGCTTCGGGCGAGGTGACGCGGACGAGCCACACACCGGCCAGGGCCGCCGAACCCGTCGACCTGGTGGCGACCGCGGGCGTCCCCGTCGCCAAGCGGGCGGCGCCGTTGGTTGCCGTGGTCTTCCTGGCCTACTGGCTGCTCCGGCGGCGCTCGAAGAAGAAGAGCTAGCGGGTGAAGCCGGCGCCGTTCGAGTACCACGCCCCCGAGCGCGTGGCTGATGCGGCGGTGCTTCTCAACCAGTTCGGCGACGAGGCCAAGGTGCTCGCGGGCGGTCAGAGCCTGGTGCCGATCATGGCCCTGCGACTGGCCCGCTTCGAGCACGTCGTCGACCTGAACCGCGTCGACGAGCTTCGCGGTATCGAGCGGACGAATGGCACCGTTCGCATCGGCGCCATGACCCGCCAGGCCGACATCGAGCGCGACCCGACCGTGGCGGACGCCGTTCCCCTCCTCGCGAAGGCAACGCCGTTCATCGGCCACTTTCAGATCCGCAACCGGGGCACGATCGGAGGCTCGCTGGCGCACGCCGATCCCGCGGCCGAGTACCCGGCGGTGGCGGTCGCCCTCGACGCGGAGTTCGAGGTCACAAACCCAGGTGGCACGAGAGCCGTACCAGCCGACGAGTTCTTCGTCTCCACCTTCATGACCGCCCTCGACACCGACGACGTGCTCAGCGCCGTCCGTTTCCCGGTGTGGAACGGCCGGCGCGGCTTCGCCGTCGAGGAGGTGGCCCGCCGGTTCGGCGACTTCGCGCTCACGGGCGCTGTCTGCGGCGTCGAGCTGGGCGACGACGACAAGGTGGCGCGCTCGGCGATCGGGATGTTCGGCATGGGAAGCACGCCCTTGCGAGCGACTGAAGCGGAGGCGGCCATGGCGGGCATTTCTGTCACCGGCCTCGACCTCGAGGAAGTCGGCCGCGCGGCCGCCGCCCAGACCGATCCACCGGACGACATCCACGCATCGGCGGCCTACCGGCGTTCCGTCGGCGCCGTTGTCGTAGCTCGCGCCTTGCGGCGAGCGATCGAGGAGGCCCGGAATGGCTGACGCAGTCCCGGTGGTGATGACCGTCAACGGGCAGAGCCGGAAGGCGCAGGTGGAAGCGCGAAAGACGCTTGCCGACTTTTTGCGCGAGGACTGCGGCCTCACGGGCACCCATCTCGGATGTGAGCACGGCGTCTGCGGCGCGTGCACCGTCCTGGTCGACGGCGACGCCGTGCGCGCCTGCCTGCTGTTCGCGGTTCAGGCCGAGGGCGCCGCGGTGACGACGATCGAAGGGCTCACACCGGGCGACGGCACCCTCAGTCCCGTCCAAGAGGCGTTCCGCGAGGCGCACGGGCTGCAGTGCGGTTTCTGTACGCCGGGCTTCGTCGTGTCGGTCACGGCATTCCTGCGGGACCACCCCAACCCGACCGACGACGAGATCCGTGAGGGGCTCTCCGGGAATCTGTGCCGCTGCACCGGATACCAGGGCATCGTCAACGCCGTGCGCCTTGCCGCCGGCGAAAATTTGACACCGGCGTCAACTATTGTCTGACCAGGTGCAGGGGGAACGGGCAGGGATGCGAGCTGTGGTCGTCGGGGCGTCGAGCGGCCTCGGACGCTGCATCGGCGTCGGGCTTGCGCAGCGGGGAGCTTCTGTTGCCCTGCTCGCCCGCCGGCGCGACCTCCTCGACGGTGCCGCGGCCGAAGCAAGCAACGGCGCCCTGGCCATCGGGTGCGATGTCACCGACTCCTCCTCGGTCGCGGCGGCGATCGGGAAGGCGGCCGCCGACCTCGGCGGCATCGACGCCCTCGTCTACACGCCGGCGGTCGGCCCACTCGCTCGCCTTGTCGACACCGACGCCGAGACGTGGGCGAAGGTCTTCGCCACCAACGTCACCGGCGCAGCCGTTGTCACGGCCGCGGCTGTTCCCCACCTCACCGACTCGCACGGCACCGCCCTGTATCTCTCGTCCGTCAGCGCCAGCGTGACGCCGCCGTGGCCCGGTCTCGGGGCCTACGGGGTGAGCAAGGCGGCGCTCGACCGGATGATCGAAGCGTGGCGGGTCGAGCACCCCGACATCGGTTTCACCCGCTGCATCGTCGGCGACTGCTTCGGCGGCGAGGGCGACTCCATGACCCAGTTCCCGATGGCGTCGGAGTGGGACATGGACCTGCTGGCCGAGCTGCATCCGATGTGGGAGGCCAAGGGACTGCTCGCCGGGTGCTTCATTGACGCCGACGATCTGGTGACCGCGGTCGACGCCGTGCTGCGCAGCGGTAAAAGCATCGGCACCGCGTCGATCACGCTCGCGCCCCGGCCACCCGCAGCTCAGCCGTAACGGAGGACAGCCATGACCGCAGTGATGGAAGGCGTCCGCATCCTCGAGGTGGCCGAGCACACGTTCGTGCCCGCGGCGTCCGCCCTCCTCGCCGACCTCGGCGCCGAGGTGATCAAGATCGAGCACGTCGAACGGGGCGACGCCATGCGCGGCCTGGCGTCGAGCGGCACCGTCTCGCTCGGCGGCGACGTGCACGTGCTGCTCGAGCATTCCAACCGCGGGAAGCAGAGCTTGGGGCTCGACCTCACGGCTGAGGACGGGCTCGACATCCTCTACAAGCTGG
>JAFASB010000174.1 GCA_019244985.1 Acidimicrobiia bacterium
CGAGGATGACGCCGAGCGGCATCAGGATCCCACCGGCGACCGCCAGCCACCTGTCCGTGGGTACCAGGCTCGCCCGCCGCCGGAGCCCGGCGAGGCCCCTGGCCAGGTCCTGCTCGTCGACATATGGCGCGGCGGCCGCGCTCTCGGCCTCCGCGGGGAACGTGGACGCCGTCACCGTGGCACCTCCAAGGGGCACATTGCTGGTGGTTTGTCGACGAGCTCGGCGAGCAGACGGTAGGCGCCGAAGCCGATCAGTCCGGCGGCGGCCAAGGCGGCCAGCAGCCAACCGACCCCCACGCCATCGAATGTCTTGGCGATGTTGACGCCGCCGACGTTCTGCGTCGTACCGCGGCTCGTGGCGCGTGTGCCGACGCCGCCGGAGCTCACCCCCGTGCTGCCCAACGGGGTGGACGTCCCCCCCGTGAGCCCGGCGCCCAGCACCGACGCGCCGCCGCCGGTGTCGCCCGACGTCGCTCCTCCGCCGGTGTCGGTCGCCGCCGCTGACGGCTCACCGAAACCGGCACCCGGCGCGACCGAGACGCGTGCACCGCCGAGGGTCAAGACGATCACGTTCTTGCTGGGATCACTTGGCGGCACGAACGTGAAGACCACGGAGCTGGCCTGATAGGTCACGCTCCCGTCGCTCCGCTCGGTGACCGGCTGGCTGACGTAGACCTTCATCCCGAAGTTCGACAGCGCCTGGTTGGCCGCCGCCGCAGCCGTGGCGTTGAGCGGCGAGCTCGAGCTGCCGATGTGCAGTCCGTTCTGGTCGATGGTGGCCGCCTGGCCGGCGACCGTGACGCCCTGCATGACGGTCCCGCCGTTGGCCGACGAGTTCGAGCCGTCGGTGGTCGCCGTCGCCGTGCTCACCAGGGACTTGATCTTGATGACGCCGCCGATGTCGATGTTCTGGATCACGCTGTCGGCGAGCGTCTTCACCGAGTTCCCGTCCAGTGTGCTCGAGCTGTCGGAGTGCATGTTCCCGTAGTTGATGCCGGACTGCTGGGCGCTCTTGACGTCGGCTACCGCGTGGACGTCGTTGGGGTCCGCGTGCGAGGTGAGCGTCGTGCCGGGGATCTGGCCGTAGCTGGCGTCGGGGGCGGTCCCGGCTCGGGCCTCGGCCCTGATCGGATACTGCAGGGCGGGCGACACCGTCTGCACCAGACCGGTCACCGCGTCAGGCCGCGGGACGGGACCAATCGTGCTGGGCAGGGCGACGAGCACGAGGCTGCCGGCGTTGCCGCCGTACGCGCCCGGCCAGGCGATCGACGACAGGGCGTAGCCCACACCACCGTTGGTGAGGATCGACGTCGTGTACGGGGCATCGCCCTGACCCTCGGGGTGGGCCTGGGCGCTGGGCTCGTCCTCGATGACCTCGACGCCGGGCGCGGCAGCGACCGCCGAGTAGCTGCCGAGCGTCGTGTCGTCGGCCCGCGCGCTCGCGATCCGGACGCCGAACACACCCGCGAGCAGCAGCCCGACGACGAGGTACGCCAGCGCACGAGCCCAACGGGTGCTCACCCGACCGCCCCCATGTAGGCGGCGGAGACGGCGTCGGTGACGTCGCCCGTCTCGCCCATGCGGTAGATCCGGCCCTGCGTCATAACCGCCGCGAAGTCCGCGACCGACAATGCGGTCTGGACGAACTGCTCGACGAGGAGGATCGCCATCCCCTGCTCCTTCAGCTCGGCCACGTGCTCGTACAGGCTGGCGACGATGCGCGGTGCGAGGCCGAGGGAGATCTCGTCGAGGAGAAGGACCTTTGGATCCGTGGCCACGGCCCGAGCCATGGCCAGCATCTGCTGTTCACCACCAGAAAGGGTGCCAGCTAACTGGTGGCGACGCTCGGCGAGGCGCGGGAAGGCGGCGTACGCCCGCTCCTCGACGTCGTGCTCGCTGACCCCGGCGCGGTAGGTCATCATGCGCAGGTTCTCGGCGACGGTCAGGTTGGCGAAGATGCTGCGGCCTTCGGGCACAGTGCACACGCCGAGACGGGCCATCGCCTCGGGCGCGGCGCCGTTCACGTGGACGCCAGCGATGTGCACGCAGCCCGACCAGGCGGGGTGCCCGCCACTCGCGGTGCGCAGCAGCGTCGACTTGCCAGCACCGTTGGGACCGAGCAGGGCGAACACCGTCGCCGGTGGCACCACCAGGTCGACACCGTGCACCACCTCGATGCGGCCGTAGCCGGTGTGGACGTCGATGAGCTCGAGGGCGGGCGTCTGGCCGTGGTGGCCGTTCCCGCCGCCATTCGCAGCTCCGGCGCCGGCGTTCACGACGAGCGGCGCGAACCCGAGGTCAGGTGCGGCCGCGGCCGGCTCACGCTCGCCACGAGCCTGCCACCAGCCCTTGATGCGCTCGAAATTGTGGCTGGTCAGCGCGATGGCGCCTTCGGGGTTGCGTGCAATGCCGAGGGCGGCCAGGCCGGTGAGCATGAACGACAGGCCGCGGATGTCGGGGAAGTGGGACGCCAAGACGAACAGATAGGCGTATGCCACCCCGGCGAACAAGGCGGCGAGGATCGAGTCGACGCCCCAGACGGCGAGCAGCAGGAAGATGGCCAGGCTGTTGAGGACATCGAAGTTGAGGCTCCCCACCGAGCCCTGCAGACCGCCGTACAGGGCGCCCGCCAGGCCGGCCAGGCCGGCAGACGCCGCGAACACGATGAGCTTGGTCCACGTGAGGCTCATGCCGAGCGTGGCGCACGCCACCTGACTGTCGGACATGGCGACCAGGCGTCGGCCGAACGACGACCGGCGCACGGCGAGCACGCCGACGGCCGCCGCCGCGAAGACCACGGCAATGAGGACGACGAACGCGCTGTTGCCGTGCACGAGGACGCGGCCGACCCTGAGGGCGCCGCCCTGGCCGAAGATGTTGTTGTTCTCGAAGAAGACCGGCCTCATGGCCACAGCGAAGGCGAAGGTGGCGAGCGCCAGGTACAGGCCGCGGAGGCGTAGGGCAGGGAGCGCCGACAGGGCGCCGATGGCTCCGGCGAACCCGACCGCCGCCAGCACGCCCAGCACGGAGTCGCCGCCCGCCACCTTCCCCACGGCGAAGGCGCCGAAGCCCACGAACGTCCACTGGGCGAGGGAGATCTGCCCGCCGTAGCCAGTGAGCAGGACCAGCGAGAGCAAGATCAGGGCGGCGACGAGACCACGGCCGAGGGTGAAGACGTTGCTGCCCGACAACGTCGTGGCCAGGATCGACGCCGCAACGATGAACGCGGCAGCGGCGATCACTGACGTACGTAGCGAGGGCACCTTGGTGGTGCGCCGGGCGAGCGCACGTCCGACGCGCAGCCGGCTCTGGGGGAAGATCAGCAGGGCGATGTACAGGAAGATCACCGGCACCGTCGGCCGGAGCTGGCTCAAGACGCTGCGCGGTCCATAGCCCACGACGTAGGACTCGAGCAGGCCCAGGGCGACGCCACCGGCGAACGTCAGCGGCAGGCTCTTGAGCCGCCCGACGATGCCCGCCGCGTAGCCGTTGATGACGAGCAGGGTCAGCAGCAGGATGTCGAGCGTGACCAGGGGGGCGAGCAGGACGCCGGCCAGCGCGGCGAGCGACGAACCCATCGCCCACCCGAGCAGGCGCACCCGGCCCGGAGCAGCGCCGAAGTAGGAGGCCAGGTCGGGGGCGTCGACCGTGGCCCGCAGAGCCACGCCGATCCGCGTCCGGAACAGGAACAGTCGCAGCCCGACGGCCACTGCCAACGCAGCGAGCACGACGATGATCTGGTGATACGACACGTTGACGCTGAACAACTGGACGTGGTCGGCGTTGAAGAAGCGCGGGATCGTGCGAGGCACGCCCGGGTCCCAGATCCACTGGCCGACGCCCAGCAGGAACAGCATGAGCGCCACGGTGACGATCACCCGGACCTCTTCGGACGCCGCGTGGAGGTTGCGCATGATCAGGAGATCGATGAGCACACCGAGCAGCGGTGCGAAGACGAAGAGGATGAACGGCAGGGCCAGCAGCGTCGGCCACCCGTCCTGGATGGTGAGCCTCCAGTACATGAAGGCGGCGATCATCCCGACGGCGCCGTGGGCGAAGTTGAAGATGCCCGACGTGATGTAGGTGACGACGAGCCCGGTGGCGCTCAGCGCGTAGATGCAGCCGACGACGACGCCGACGACGGTGAACGCCAGGAAGGTCGTCACGCGGTCACCACGTCACTGCTGCACGAAGTTGTAGACGCCGTCGCACCGGTAGCCGGACGCCGAGTCCGGTGCACGCACGAACTTCCCGCCCTTGATGTCGACGATGACGTAGCACTTGTCGGGACCCTTGCCCGCGGGATCGCCCGGGCCGAGGATGCCGTTCGAGTCGAACTGGTGGATGTTCTTGAGGGCGGCGATCAGTGTCGCCCGCTTGGCTTGGGGCCCAGCCGCTTGCAGGGCCTGGACGAACAGCCGCGCCGACGTCCAGCCGTACACGGTGAACAGGTCGGGGTTCGCACTCGGGTGCGTCTTCTTCAGCCAGGTCAGGAACAGGTTGACCTCGGCGTTCACACCTCGGTCCTCACCCAGGTACATCGCCGTCGGTAGGTAGAGGTGCATCCCCTCCAGCGCATCGCCGCCGGCCAACGGGATCAGCTGCGGGTCGTAGGCCGAGGCGCCGAGGATCGTGAGCTTGGGGTGCCAGTTCTGCTGCTGGGCCTGCTGAGCGATGCGGGCGATGCCCTTGACGTCGGCCGAGACCAGAACCAGCGTCTGGACGCCGGCCGACCGCATGCTCACGATGTCCGCCGTGAAGTCGGTCTGGGTCGGCGAGTACAGCTGGTCGTAGACGAAGTTGTAGCCCTCCTTCTGCATCGTGCCCTTGATGCCGGTCCAGGCGTCCTTGGCCGACTGCACGTCGCCCACCAGGCTCCCGGTCTTGCTGATGGCGTCGGGCTGCTTCGCCTTGAAGTAGTCGAAGGGGCCGGTCGGCGCCCCCGTGCGCAGGGGCTGCGGGCTGTAGTTGTTGGGCTCGTGAGCAGCGTCGATCGACAGGGCGTTGTGGACGTCGGGCACGTCCTGGTGGGCATTGAAGACCGAAGCGCCGCAGTTGTCGTAGAGGCTGAAGCTGCCGACGAAGGCGAACACCTTGGGGATGTCGCTCTCGGTCAGCGTCTTGTTCTGACCGCAGTCGAACTGGTCGTCACGCGGCAGGACCTTGAGCTGGCGTCCGTAGACGCCGCCCTGGCTGTTGATGTACTGGAAGTAGGCGTCGGTGCCGTTGAAGGCGCCGGCGAAGAGCCCCGGGACGGGCCCGGTGAGGATCGAGACGTTCGAGACCGTGATCGAGTTCCCGGTCACGCCAACGTCGGTTGACCCCCCGTTGTCACCCGAGAAGGCGCTCTTGGCAGCGGCGGAACTGGATCCACCGCCGCTGCTGCCGCTCGACGCCGCTCCGGTCGTGCCGCCGCCGCCGGACGACGTCGCGCCGTTCGACCCTGCACTCACGCCGTTGTCGGTGGAGCCGCCGCTGCCGGCATCGCCGACGAGGCTCTCGTTGCCGGCGCCCGCGCCGCCGTTTCGCCCGGCGCCCAGCGCCTCGAGCTTCTGCGCCCTCGTCGTGCGCGACCCGCACGCGGCCGCCGCCAGGGCGAGCACCAACCCGAGTACGACCAGCCTCGATCTGCGCATGGCGCCCCCTGGAATCTGACGGGTCGTCGGAAAAGGTACCTTTCGCCGCCGGGCGGCCGTCCTCCTGGCTGGGGGATGAACTTGTCCCCACCCAGAGTGGTATCGCAAATCGACCGCCCCCGCCGGGCGCGCGGGGCGCGCTAGTCGCCCACGGCGAGGTCACCGAGCAGGTTCGTCCACTGGCCGAGGTCGCGGTCGGCGAGGAAGTTGTCGCGCACGCGCTCGTGGGCGGCGCTGCCCATGCGGTCCGCGCTGGCGCGATCGCCCAGCAGCGTCCGGGCTGCCGACGCGAAGGCGCCGAGGTCGTGGGGGTCGCTGATCAACAGACCGTCGACACCGTCGCGCACTTGGTCCTGGATGCCTCCGACGGCACTGCCGATGACCGGCCGCGCCTTCCACATCGCCTCGGCCACGGTGAGCCCGAAACCCTCGCGGAGGCTCTTCTGGGCGACGGCAGCGGCATGGCGTTGGAGGGCGTTGACGATGGCGGCGTTCTGCTCGAGATCGTCCATCGGCAGCGAGATCAACGACGCTGTGGCCCGCGTGGCCGCCGGCAACTGCTCCCACATGGCCACGCACTCGTCCAGCACCTGCTTGCCCTCCGGATCGTCCGTGACGCCGGTGACGTCGGGGCCCACGAGGAAGAGGTGAGCGCCGGTCTCGCCGCCCACGGCCCCGTCGACGAAGGCGCGCAGCACGCCGGACATGTCCTTCAGCCGGTCCCAGCGGGACACCTGCAGCAGCACCGGAACGTCGGGTGAGAGCGGACTCCCGACGCGGCGCACGTTCGCGGTCAGCTCCACGGTGCGACGCCGGTCGTCGGTGTCGACGAACTCGGCACCGTCGCCGCTGTGGTCGACGATGCCTGCGCGCCCGAGGATGGCGAGCACCGCGTGATCGTCGAGGGGTTGGTTCTTGGCGGAGAGCGGATCGATGGCGGGCGGGATGATGCGCACCTTGTCGTGAGGGACCCACGCCGGGACGTACTCGGCGCGCGAGAAGACCGTGGCGGCTGCTGTCTCGACGGAGGGCCGCAGGAAGGCCCACGCGTCGTCGGTCCACTCGTTCGTGGTCTCGGTGCCGACGTGGCACCGCCAGACGGCAACGATCCCGCGGTCTCGTAAGACAGGAAGGAGCCCGGCAGGCTGCGGGTCGTGGACGAGAACGATGTCCTCAGGTGCCAGGAGGTCCATCAACGGGCCCGCGTTGTCAGCGACGACGTCTTGAGAGAGCTGTCGCTCGCGGTCGCCGAGTTCGCCGTTATCGCCCTCCTCACCGTGCAGGCGATTGTGGAGGCGCTTGGTCACGGCGAAGAAGTCGGCGGTGCCGTCGATGACGACCCATCGGCTGTCGACGCCCGCGCCTTTCGCGTAGCGCACGAGACGGTGCAGCATCTCGGCGACGCCGCCGCCCGCGGCGGTCGAGCTCACGTTCCAGACCGTGCGCCCGGCGAACCTCCGCCGCCCGCGTTCGACGATGGTTCGGAACTCTTCGGCCCGGTCCGATCTGAGGAACGGCACCAGGCGCTCGGGGTCCATCGGCGTCACATCGACTTCGTGCACGCCGGGCATCATCGCGGACGAGGCGCCACCGATGCGTCGAACGCCAGTACCGTTGGCGGCGGTGACGGCAGACGACCACGGTGACGACCGGGCGGCAGCCGAGCGCCTGCGCCAGCTGTTCGAAACCATCGGCGACGTCATCAGCTACCGGTACCGCGTGATGCCCACGCCCGGTTACGAGTACATCAGCGCCAATTGCGAGTCGCTCGTGGGCTACAGCGCCCAGGAGTTCTACGAGGATCCGGAGCTCTGGCTGAAGCTCGTGCACCCGGACGACCAGGATGCCCTGCAGCTCATGTTCCTGCCGGGGGCGTCGCCCATAACCGTGCGGTGGCGCACGCGCGCAGGCGACCTGCGCTGGGCCCTCCAGAGCGCGTCGACGAGCGTCGACATCCAGGGCAATGTGATCGCCTTCGAGGGATTGGTCTACGACATCACCGAACGGGTGCGACTCGTCGAGGAACGTCGCCACCGCGGCCTCGAGCTGCACGACCAGGTTGTGCAAGGCCTCGCCGTCGCCCGCCTTGCGTTCGACGTCGACGACCGTGAGCGCCTGGACCAGGCGCTCACCCAGAGCCTGAACGCAGCTCGCCGCCTCGTCGAGGAGCTCCTCGGTCCCGCCGTCATCGACGCCGGCGACCTCCGCCAGGAGCTTTCCTAGGAGGGCAGCTCGCCCGTCTCGGCGAGGCGCTGCGCGAGCTCACGAAGCTTGACGTTCAGACCCTGCGATGTCCGGCGCAGGATGTCGAAGGCCTCATCGGCGGTCACCTTCTGGCGCTCCATCAGGATGCCCTTCGCCTGGCCGATCACGTCCCGGCTCGTCAGCGCCGTTCGCAGCCCTTCCTCCTCCCTGGCCGCGTCGTCGCGCGCCCGGGCCGCGGCAAGGACGATCCCAGTGTGGGCCGCAAAGAGACGGGCCGTGTCGCGTGCCGCATCGTCGAACGCGTTCGCACTGTCGCCATAGAGGTTGAGCGAGCCGAACGGCTCCTCGCCGACAACGAGACGCTGGCTCAGCACAGTTCCGACGCCGGCAGCCGCCGCCCGCGACCCGAATCGCGGGTACCGGTCGTCCCGCTCGGTGTCGTCGACCAGCACGACATCGGTGCCGCGGAGGGCGTCGAGGCACGGACCCTCGTCGACCTCCAACTGGGCGTGATCGACGTCTCCCACGAGCGGGTCGGTCCTGATCTCGCGGGCAATCTCGCCGCCATGCAGGACCCACACGCCGGCGTGGTCGCAGCCCCTGATGGTCGTGACGGCCAGCCGCGAGATGTGCTCGAGCGTGTCGTCGACCGACTGGCGGGCGAAGAGATCGCGCGCGAGCAACGCGAACGTACCTGCCAGATCGGTGGGGTGCTCCGGCACATGCGCTCCGAGCGTCGCCGCCGGCTCCTGGGATCTCCTCTCCCGCGCCGGCCTCAAATCGAGCATAACCACCGACCACCCGCATGAAACCCGGTGGCGCGGGTAGGCAGACTGAATGGGTGACGAGACCCCGCTCGAGCAGGCTTGTCGTGATGCCGAACTTTCGAACGGCGACCTGTGGCTTCGCTACTTCGCCCTCGGCGGGACCGCCAGCCCCGGGGAGGTCCGGGCGTACGTGCACGGTGGCACCCACCTCACGCGCGCCCAGAACGACGTCGTGATACAGGCGATGAACGAGCGGTACATGGAGCTCGAGCGCCCGAACCGCCTCCCCTACGCCGCCGACGTGTGACCAACGTCCGGAGCGGGGATAACCTTGATTGTTCGTACCGCGCCCACCCGGAGGGGCCATGGCTGAAGGCGCCGCGGGGCCGGGTGTCGACCGATCGGCCGGCATCGCTGACCTCGAGCTCGAGATCGAGCACCTCCACAAGGCCCTGATCAGCCGCGACGTCATCGGCCAGGCGAAGGGCATTCTCATGGAGCGGTTCAAGCTGACGGCCGACGAGGCTTTCCTCGTGCTCGTCAAGGCGTCCCAGCACCAGAACGTCCGCGTCGCCGAACTGAGCGTGACCCTCGCCGACACTGGTGAGTGGACCGAACCGGCGCCAGAGCTCTGAGCGTGCCGCACCCCGAACCGCCCCACGAGCTCGAGGATGCCCGCCGTGACGTCGCCCTCTCCCAGGACGAGCTGTGGATGCGGTACTTCGCGCTGGGCGGCGCCGCCATGCCGACCGAGTTCGAGGCGTATCTCGTCGGCGCGCTTTCGCCCGCGCCGGCAGAGCGGGACATTCTCGTCCACGCCCTGAACGAACGGTCGATGGAGCTCGGACTCGCCCGGCGTTGGCCGTACTCCGAGGACGGCGGGGGGGGGGGACGTAGGGAAGGCATGGAGCTCCTGAGCCACCCGTCGGCGTACGGGACCGCACGAGACCGCGCCGCGGCAGCCCGGGCCAACTCGATGCGGCTCGCCGCCCGTATCGACCGCGCCCAAGCGGTCGCCGGCACGACACGGCGTCGCGCCTGGCTCCTGCGCCTGCAGGCGAAGGCGTTGCGCGACCAGGGAGCTGCCCTCCGGCAGCGGTTCGACGAGGGGCTGCTCTCGACCGCGCCGACCTCAGAAGTGCGGTGGTTCTCGCTCGACGGTGTCGTCGGCGACGAAGCGGTCTGGGCGCGATGGACCCACGGGCATCTGCGGTGTCACCCCGCCCTCATGACGCAGGCGCGCCTCCTCGTCGAGCTCGGGACGACGTTCGAGCACGACGATCCTCCCGCTCACGTCGACGCCACTGTGACCGGAACACCGGCGGCGGTCATGCTCACGCTGGCGAGCGCATGCGACCGGGTCCTGGCCGTTGACTACTCCCGCGAAGTCCGCCTGTAGCGTCAGACGGGTTCGGGATTCTCCTGAATACGACCACCGGGGAGCGGCAATGGCAGTGAACGCAGGCGAGGACCGCCTCGCGGTGATCGTGCTCGGCGCTTCGGCCGGCGGCGTGGACGCCCTCGCGGAGGTCATCGGCGGTCTCCCTCCCGACATCCCCGCCGCCGTCTGCGTCGTCCTCCACCTCGCCCCCGAGGGCAAGAGCGTCTTGCCCCACATCATCGAGTCACGCGGGAAGCTCCCGGCCCGCCATCCCGCCGACGGTGAACGCCTCGAGGCTGGGCGTGTCTACGTCGCCCCGCCCGATCTGCACCTCGTCGTACAACACGGATGGGTCCGGCTGAGCGCGGCTCCGAAGGAGAACGGGCTGCGGCCCTCGGTCGACACGCTCTTTCGCTCGGCAGCCCAGGCGTACGGCTCGCGCGTCGTCGGCGTCGTGTTGTCGGGGACGCTCGACGACGGTACCTCCGGGCTGCTCGCCATCAAGCAGCACGGCGGGGTCGGCGTCGTACAGGATCCCGAGGAGGCGATGTTCCCCTCCATGCCCGCGAGCGCAGCCCGCTTCTCCGATCCCGACCACATCCTCCCGATCGACAAGATCCCCGAGCTCCTCACCACTGTCGTCGAGGACCTCGTGACCCGAGACCAGCCGTCGATTCGGCCCGAAGTTGGAGGCGCGCCGATGGACGAGATGCCAGATTCCGACGAGGCCAGTGCCACCGCGCAGCCGGGCGAGCCCTCGGAGTTCACGTGCCCCGAGTGCGGGGGCACGCTGTGGGAGTACGACGAGGCCGGCCTGCTCCGGTTCCGCTGCCGGGTCGGCCATGCCTATTCGACCGAGAGCCTGCTGGCGGACCAGAGCAACGCACTCGAGGCTGCGCTGTGGGCCGCTGTCGTCGCTCTCGAGGAGCGCGCCGATCTGGCCCGGCGCCTCTCCGACCGCATGCGCGGGCGGGGCCGCACTGGAAGCGGCCACCGGTTCGAGCGCGAGGCCTCCGACGCACGCGATCGGGCGCGGGTCGTGCGCGACGCGCTCCTCCACCTGAAGAAGCCGATTCGCGCCGAGGACATCGCCGTGGAAGATGGCTGAAGACGAAGCACTCGAACAAGAGGCGGCGGCGGCCGAGGGCGCGCCCTTCGACCCCGACCTCGAGCACCTCCTCGGGTACCTCCGCGACGCCCGCGGATTCGACTTCAGCGGCTACAAGCGCGGCAGCCTCGCCCGGCGCATCACCAAGCGCATGCAGGCCGTCGGCGTCGACGACTATCCGAGCTATCAGGCACTGCTCGAGGCCCAGCCCGTCGAGTTCGCCGAGCTGTTCAACACGATCCTCATCAACGTCACGGCGTTCAACCGTGACGCAGACGCGTGGAAGTTCCTCAGCGAGGAGGTCGCGCCTCGGCTCGTTGACTCCAAGGGCGAGGACGAGCCGATCAGGGCCTGGTCGGCCGGCTGCGCCTCCGGAGAGGAGGCCTATTCGGTCGCCGTCATGCTCTGCGACGTGCTCGGCGAGGAGGCGTTCCGCCACCGGGTGAAGGTGTACGGCACCGACGCCGACGAAGACGCCCTCACAACGGCC
>JAFASB010000252.1 GCA_019244985.1 Acidimicrobiia bacterium
CGGGCGGCTTCGCAGGTCGTCCGGGTGGTCCTGGCGGCGGTCCCGGCGGGTTCGCCGGCCGTCCCGGTGGTCCCGGCGGTGGTCCCGGCGGCCGCGGCCGTCCCGGTGGTCCACGCCCGCGTCCGGCACGCCGCCGTCGTCGCCGTCGTCTCGAGGAGATCGAGCCCACCCAGGCCACGAGCTACTCGCGCTCCGACGCTCCCGTTCCCGAAGGCGAGATCGTCATCGAGCGCGGCTCGACCGCCCAGGACGTCGGCCCCAAGCTGAACCGCACCGCAGCCGACGTCGTCCTCTTCCTCTTGCAGCAGGGCGAGATGGTCACTGCCACCCAGTCGCTGGCCGACGAGATGATCGAGCTGTTCGCCGACGACATCGGCGCCGAGATCCTGCTCGTCGACCCCGGCCAGGAGCAAGAGGTCGAGCTCCAGGCCATGCTCGCCGACGACGACGAGAACGAAGAGGATCTGCGTCCCAGGCCGCCGGTCATCACCGTCATGGGCCACGTCGACCACGGCAAGACGCTTTTGCTCGACCGCATCCGTGAGACCAACGTGGTCGCCGGCGAGGCTGGCGGTATCACCCAGCACATCGGCGCCTATCAGGTCGACAAGGACGGGCGCGAGATCACGTTCATCGACACGCCGGGCCACGAGGCGTTCACCGCCATGCGTGCCCGCGGCGCCGAGGCCACCGACATCGCGGTGCTCGTCGTGGCGGCCGACGACGGCGTCATGCCTCAGACGATCGAGGCGATCAACCACGCCAAGGCGGCCGAGGTGCCGATCGTGGTCGCCGTCAACAAGATCGACCGCGACAACGCCGACCCCACCCGCGTCTTGCAGCAACTGTCCGAGCAGGGCCTGGTGCCCGAGCAGTGGGGCGGCGACACGATCACCGTTGAGGTATCGGCGCTGCAGTCGATCGGGATCGAGGACCTTCTCGAGCAGCTCCTGCTCGTCGCCGACGTCGAAGAGCTGCAGGCAAGCCCTGAGGGACGGGCGCGCGGTGTCGTGCTCGAGGCCAATCTCGACGTCGGCCGCGGCCCCGTGGCCACCGTCCTCGTCGAGAAGGGCACGCTGCGAGTCAGTGACCCGATCGTCGCCGGGGCGGCGTGGGGTCGTGTCCGCGCCCTGATCGATGACAAGGGCGAGAACGTCAAGGAGGCGCCGCCGTCGACGCCGGTGCAGGTGCTCGGGCTCTCCGACGTGCCCAACGCGGGCGACGACTTCCGTGTGGCACCCGACGACAAGACGGCGCGCACCGTTGCCGAGGCCCGCGGCCAGCGCTTCCGGTCGGCGGGTCTGCGGCCGGTGTCGGCTCTGGCCGGCGGTGGTGGTGCCAAGCTCGAGGACATCTTCGAGGCCATTCAGCGGGGCGAGGCGGCGACGCTAAGCCTCATCGTGAAGGCCGACGTGCAGGGCTCGCTCGAAGCCCTCACCGAGAGCTTGCGCAAGCTCGAGCGCGATGACGTAAAGCTCTCGTTCGTCCACCGCGGCGTCGGTGGCATCACCGAGAACGACGTCCAGCTCGGTGCCGCGTCGAGCGCCACGATCATCGGTTTCAACGTGCGCCCCGATCGCAACGCCCGGGAGCTGGCCGAGTCCGAGAACGTCGAGATCCGTACGTACCAAGTCATCTACCAGGTCCTCGAGGACATCGAGGCGGCCATGGTGGGCATGCTCAAGCCCGAGTTCGAGGAGATCGTTACCGGCGACGCCGAGGTGCGCGAGGTGTTCCGCGTGCCGCGGATCGGTTCGGTTGCCGGTTGCTACGTCCGCAACGGGGTCATCACGCGTGGATCGAAGGTGCGGTTCCTCCGCGAGGGTGTCGTCATCTGGACGGGTGCCATTTCGTCGCTCAAGCGGTTCAAGGACGACGTGCGCGAGGTGCAGGCCGGCTACGAGTGCGGCATCGGGCTCTCGGACTTCCAGGACCTGAAGCCGGGTGACGTCATCGAGACCTACGAGGAACGGGAGATTCCACGGACGTAGGGACCCTCCACGTCGCCCTCTTTCTCCCCGCCTGCCACTCCCTGAAGGAGAAGCGGGCCCTCATCAAGCCGATTCTCGAAGGCGCCCGCCGCCGGTATCAGGTTGCCGCCGCGGAAGTTGGGTATCAGGAAAAGTGGCAGCGTGCCGACCTCGGATTCGCAGCGGTCGCCGGCAGTTCCAGTCACGTCACAGAAGTCCTGCAGTCCGTGGAGAGGTTCGTGTGGTCCTTCCCCGAAGTGGAGGTCCTCGAGGCCACGTCGGAGTTCCTCGATGCGTGAGCCGTCGCCGCGTCGGTATCCGCGTACAGCGCGGGTCAATCACGTGGTACAGGAAGTCGTCGCCGATGAGTTGGAACGCATCGGCGACGACAGGCTCGGGGTGACGACGGTGACGGGGGTGGAGGTGGATCCGGATCTGCGGCACGCCACGGTGTGGCTGTCGTCGCTCTCGTCCGAGACGGAGGAGGCGCTGGGCCAGCACCGCGTACGGCTCCAGGCGGCCATAGGCCGTCAGATGCGGATGAAGCGCACGCCGGAACTGCGCTTCCGCGCCGACCCAGCGGTGGAGACCGGCCAAAGGGTCGAGGACATCCTGCGCGGTCTGGAGGAAGATAGAGGCTGATGGACGCGCTGGAGCGGGCAGCGGAGGTGATCGAGCGGTCGCCGCTCGTCGCCCTGGCGTGTCACGTCACGCCCGACGGCGACGCCCTCGGCTCGATGCTGGCCATGCACCTGCTGTGCCGGTCGCAGGGCAAGGAGTCCGTGGCGTCCTGGCCCGAGCCGTTCGTCGTCGCTCCGCACTACACCTACCTGCCGGCCCTCGATCTGGTCACCAAGCCGGCCGACTTCCCGCAGGCGCCACCGGTGATGGTCACGTTCGACTGTGGCTCGCTCGACCGTCTGAACGAGCTGGCCGAGCCGGCGCAAGAGGCGGGCGAGCTGATCGTCGTCGACCATCACGCCACCAACGAGAGCTACGGCACGATCAACCTGCTCGACGCCGACGCGGCTGCCTCGGCCGTGATGGTGTACCGGTTGGCTCGCCGGCTCGGCTGGCCGCTGACGCGGGATGTGGCCATTTGCCTGTACACGGGCATCGTCACCGACACCGGGCGCTTCCAGTACTCGAACACCTCGCCCGAGGTCTTGGAGATGGCCACCGAGCTGTCTCGCTTCGACCTTCCGATCGCCGACATGTCGCGCCAGCTCTTCGAGGAGCACCGCTTCGCGTATCTGCAGTTGGTGGCCACCGTCCTGCAGCGCGCCGAGCTCGACGCCGCGCGCCGCTTTGTCGCCACCTGGATCACGCGCAACGACCTGGCGCACTTCGGCGTCGAGATGGAAGAGGCCGAGGGAATGATCGACCTCGTGCGGCGCACGGCGGAGGCCGACGTGTCCTGCGTGCTGAAGGAGAGCGAGGACGGCACCCGCGTGTCGCTGCGGTCGGTCACCGAGTTCGACGTGTCCGCCATCGCCATGAAGTTCGGCGGCGGCGGCCACCGGGCGGCCGCCGGCTTCACTGACGCCCGCCCGATCTCCCAGGTCCTGGCCGACATCAAGGCCCAGATACCCACTCGTTGATCGACGGGATTGTCGTCGTCGACAAGGCGGCGGGGTGGACGTCGCACGACGTCGTGGCCAAGTGCCGCGGCATCTTCGGGCAGAAGCGCGTCGGCCACGCGGGAACGCTCGATCCGGGGGCGACGGGCGTCCTGCTCGTCGGCCTCGGACGGGTGACGCGGCTGTTGCGGTATCCGGGCGCGCTGGCGAAGACGTACGTGGGCGAGGTCGTGCTCGGTACCGAGACGTCGACGCTGGACGACGAGGGTGAGGTGACGGCGACCCACGACATGAGCGGGGTGTCGCTCGGCGAGGTACGCACGGCGGCCGAACGCTTCGTCGGCGACATCGAGCAGGTGCCGCCGATGGTCTCGGCCGTCAAGGTCGGCGGCCGGCGCCTGCACGAGCTCGCGCGCGCCGGCAAGGAGGTCGAGCGGGAGCCGAGGCCGGTGACTGTGCACAGCTTCTCGGTCGCGGATACCGCGGACGCCGGCGTCTTCACGATCGAGGTGACCTGCTCCGCCGGCACATACGTGCGTGTCCTGGCGGCCGACCTCGGGCACGCGCTGGGCGGCGGGGCACATCTGCGGAACCTTCGGCGCACGGCGGTCGGACCGTTCGCTCTGGCGGAGGCGAGGCCGATCGAGGCGCTCGGTCCCGAAGCTGTCCTGCCGCCCACCGAAGCCGTGCGCGGCTATGCCGCGGTCACCGTGGCGCCCGCAGTGGCCGAGAGCGTGCGCCATGGGAAGGTCCTCGACGCGCCGGTGCTGGGTGCGGAGGGCGCGGGCCCGTGGGCCGTCGTCGATTCCGACGGGGCGTTGCTGGCCGTCTACGAGCCGTATGACGAAGCCCGAGTGAAACCTGCCGTCGTCATAGCCTCCGCGTGATGCAGGTGCTGCGCGACATGGCCACGTGCCCGGAGCCTGTCGCGGGCTCGGCGGTCACGATCGGCGCCTACGACGGCGTGCACCTGGGCCATCGAGCGGTGATCGAGGAGGTGCGCTCGCGCGCATCGACCCTGGGTGTTCCCACGGCGCTCGTCACCTTCGACCGCCATCCGGCCGCCGTCGTGCGTCCCGAATCGGCGCCGAAGCTGCTCACGGATCTCGACCAGAAGCTCGAGCTACTGGCCGGCGCCGGCCTCGACTACACGCTCGTCCTTCACTTCGACGAGGACCGCTCACATGAGTCGGCGGAGGACTTCGTCAACGAGGTTCTCGTTGGGTGTCTGCGGGCGCGGCTCATCGTCGTCGGCGAGGACTTCCACTTCGGCCGCCAGCGGGGCGGCAACGTCGAGCTCCTGCGGCGCCTCGGTCCCAACCTGGGTTTCGACGTCGAAGGGCTGACGCTGATTCCGCTGCCGGGCTTCGAGGGTCCGGTGTCGTCGACCGCCATCCGCCGCGCCCTTTCCGAGGGCGACGTGGTCGGCGCCGGGCGCCTCCTGGGGCGCCCGCACGAGGTGCGCGGCGCCGTCGAGCGCGGCGACGGCCGAGGTGGGAGCGTGCTCGGGTTCCCGACCGCCAACGTCACCGTCCCCAACGAGATCCAGCTCCCCGCCGACGGCATCTACGCCGGGTGGTACGAGCGCCCCGACGGGTCGACGCACGCGGCGGCCATCTCGATCGGACGCCGGCCCACCTTCTATCCCGAAGGCGGTCCGCTGATGGTCGAGGCCTACCTGCTCGACTTCAGCGGCGACCTATACGGCGAGCGGGCCAAGGTGCGGTTCGTCAGCCGCCTGCGTGGCGAGGAGCGTTTCGCGTCGACCGAGGCGCTCGTGGCCCAGATGAACAGGGACGTCGAGGCGGCTCGGGCGGCGCTGGGGTCCGCGTGATCAAAGGCATCGACCCCGAGCGCATCCCGACCCACATCGGGTGCGTTATGGATGGCAACGGCCGCTGGGCCGAGGCGCGCGGCCTGGCCCGCACCGAGGGCCACAAGAAGGGTGAGGACGCCCTGTTCGAGGCCGTCGAGGGTTCGCTCGAGCTGGGCGTCAAGTGGCTGACCGTGTACGCGTTCTCGACGGAGAACTGGCGGCGCCCCGCAGACGAGGTGCGCTTCCTCGTCAACTTCAACGAGGACATCCTCGTGCGCCGCCGCGAAGAGCTCAACGATCGGGGCGTGCGCATTCGCTTCGCGGGTCGGCGTGACTGGCGCGTGCCCCGGCGCATCATCCGGCGCATGGACGAGTCGCTCGCCATGACCGAGAAGAACCGGCGAATGACGCTCACGATCGCCTTCAACTACGGCGGCCGCGCCGAGATCGTCGACGCCGTGCGCGCCTTGGTGGCCGACAAGGTTCCCGCCAAGAAGATCGACGAACGGGCTATTCGATCGCACCTTTACGACCCGGAGATGCCCGACCCCGACCTGGTCATCCGCACGTCGGGGGAGTACCGCATCTCCAACTTCCTGCTGTGGGAACTGGCGTACAGCGAGCTGGTCTTCACCGAGACGCTGTGGCCCGACTTCACTCGCGAGCACCTGTACGACGCCGTCCGCGAGTTCCAGGGCAGGGATCGCCGCTTCGGCGGCACGGCGCGCTGATACTGGGGCCATGGGCCTCTACCGCGACCAGGGCGTGGTGCTGCGGACGATCCGCCTCGGCGAGTCCGATCGCATCGTCACGCTCGTCACCCAGGCCCACGGCAAGGTCCGGGCCGTCGCCAAAGGCGTGCGCAAGACCAAGAGCCGCTTCGGCGGACGCCTCGAGCCCACCAGTCACGTCTCGCTGCTGCTGTACGAGGGCAGGGAGCTCGACCTCGTCACCCAGGCCGAGGCCCTCGACCACTTCCGGGTCATCCGCGAGGACCTCGACCGCCTGGCCCGGGCCACGACGATGCTCGAGGCCGTCGACCAGGTCGCCCAGGAGCGCCAACCTGGAGCCCGGCTCTACCAGATGCTGGTTGGGGCCCTGCGGGCCTTGGCGGCCCACAACGCGCCTCTGCTGGTTCCCGGCTTTTTCCTGAAGCTGTTGGCGTTGGAGGGATTCCAGCCGATCCTCGACGGGTGTGCCTCCTGCGGTACGCCCGAGCCACTCGTGGCCTTCGACCTCGTCGTCGGCGGTGCGCTCTGCCCGGCCTGCGCCCGGGGTCCGCGGGTCTCCGAGCAGGCCATCGACCTCATGCACCGGATCCTCGACGGCGGCCTCGCCGGCGTCCTCAACGAGCCGGTGACCCCCGCCACCTACGAGGTCACCGACCTGGCCACACGGGCCATGGAACACCACCTCGAACGCCGCCTGCGATCGGTGACGGTCCTCGACTGACCGTTTGCCCCCGGGCGCCCCCCGACCCCTCCAAAACCTCTCCG
>JAFASB010000257.1 GCA_019244985.1 Acidimicrobiia bacterium
TACTCGCTGCTCAATGAGGAGCACACGAAGAAGTACCGAGAGACCGACGGGGAGGTCGGCTACCTCTGGAACGGCGCGCCGATCCTCCTGCTGACGTCGACGGGTCGGCGGTCGGGCGAGAAGCGTACGACGCCGCTGATCTTCGGGCGCGACGGCGACGACTACTTGATCGTGGCGTCGATGGGCGGTATGCCCCGGCATCCGTGGTGGTACGAGAACCTCCGGGCCGAACCCGAGGCCGAGATCCAGGTGAAGAGCGAGCGGATCCCCGTCACGGCGCGCACGGCAACGGCCGACGAGAAGCCGCGCCTCTGGCAGATCATGCGCGAGATCTGGCCGAACTACGACGAGTATCAATCACGCACCGACCGCGAGATCCCCGTCGTCGTACTGACGCCGCGCTAGCGGCGCCGGCGCCGTCGAGGCGTCCGCCTCGCCGTTTCGACGTTCCCGCCCACGGCGTTGAGGCAGAACCGCGACACGTCGTCGGGGATCGTCGCCGCCCTCGGGTCGTCGGGCAGGAAGGCGTAGTGGTGGAACACCGTCATCACCAGATGGGTGATGAGCCACGCGTCCGTCTCGGGATCCGCAGATGCCAGCAGCCCCTTCTCGGTCGCCTCCTGGAGGTCCGGCCGGATGAGGTCGACGAACGGTTGGGTGGCGGCGGCGATCTCGTTGGGAAAAAGCTGGTGCAGCCGCAAATGCTCGGCGGCGACGAAGCCTGGACCCAGTGACGACGCCGGCACCGAGAATGCGCCGACCGACAGCTTGACGAACAGCTCGAGCCGGGACACGGGGTCGTCGACCTCGCGGGCCTGCTCCGCGAACGCCGCGCAGCCCTCTGCAATGACCTCGGTGATGACGGCGAGGATCAGCTGGTCCTTGCCCTCGAACTGCCGGTAGAAGGTCTGTAGGGCGACGCCGGCTTCTTTGATCAGCTCCTGCGTCGTGAACGACTCGCCCTTCTGGTCGATCAGCCTCCGGGCCGCGGCGATGATCGCTGCTCGTGGCTCGCGCTGGGTCTCGGCTGTTGTCGTCACGTGCTCGTGATCGATCCCTCGCGTAGCTGTTGGCGCAGGCGGTACTTCTGCACCTTGCCCGATGCCGTCCGAGGCAGGTCGCCCACGACATAGAGCGATTCGGGCCACTTCTGTCGTGCCAGGCCCGAGCTTTGCAGGTGAGTGCGCACGACGTCGAGAGAGGGCGCGGCGACGCCGGGCCGGACCGTCATGATGGCGGCTGCGTGCTCACCGAGGCGGTTGTCGGGCGCCGCCACGACGGCGACCTCGCGGACGCCGTCCAGCCGCAGGAGGAGCTCCTCGACTTCCTGGGCGCTGATGTTCTCGCCGCCCCGGATGATCACGTCCGAGACGCGGTCGGTGATCGTCAAGTACCCGTCGTCGTCCAGCACCCCGACGTCGCCCGTGGCGTACCAGCCCCCGGCGTCGACGACGGACGCGGTCAGGTCGGCGTCGGTGTAGCCCATGAAGAGCTCGGGGCCCCGCGTCCAAATCTGGCCTTCGTCATCGAGGCGAAGCTCGACGCCGTCAATGGCCCGACCGTCAGTCCGCAGGCGCTTGTCTTCCGCGTCCGTTGGTGCGGACCGCGTCACCGACGGGTGCTCGGTCGCGCCGTAGGACCGGAACACGAGGATGCCGAGCTCGGACGCTCGCTCGGCGACGGCCAAAGGCACAGCAGAGCCGCCGAGGCCGCACATCGGCATGTAGCGCAGGTGCTCCGGGGTGAAGTCGGGATGGTCGATCAAGCTGGTCAAGAAGTACGTTGCCCCGCCCGCGAACATCAACCCTTCCTCCAGCATGAGCCGGAGGACAGTGCCGGGATCCCAGACGTCTATCAGGTCGACGCCACTCTCCTGCATGAGCGGCCGGAGGAACGCGCTCAGCATCCCGATGAAGTGGCCGACCGGCGCTCCCGTGAGGATGGCCGGGACGTCGCCGCCCAGGGCGCCGCTCGACATCTGCCCGAGCTCGGCACCGATCGTGCGGTGGGTGTGCACGACACCTTTTGGGTCGCTCGTCGTACCTGAGGTGAAGGCGACGATCGCCGGCGAGTCGGGGTCGACGGACGCGGCCTCGTCAACGGGGTCAGCGTCGTACAGGTGCTCAATCGGTGTGGCGTTCGGGGGGAGCGTGCGCGTGGTGCTCGGTTCGGCGGCGACCACCCAGCGAGCCTGGGAGTGACCGGCGAGCAGCTGCTCGTATGTCGAGAGATAGTCGATGCCTCGGAAGTGATTGGGCGTGACGACGACATCGGGCTCGACGGCGCGCAGGATGTAGTCGATCTCCTTTGCGCCATAGAAGTGCACCACGGGCACGACCACGGCGCCGAGGTACAGCGCCGCCCAGAAGGCGATTGCGGCCTCCGCCCAGTTCGGCATTTGCAGAAGGAGGACGTCACCCGGGCCGACACCGTCCTGCTGCAGCGATGCCGCTAGTGCTCGCGCCAGCCTGTCGACATCCGCACACGTTCCCTGCCACGGGCGTTCGCTGGAGTACACGCGGAACCGGTTGCCGCCCGCCTGCTCGCTGGCCGCCGTCGTCAGGGCACCCAGGGTCGTGTCGGACCACCATCCATTGGCTCGATACCGCGCCGCCAGATCGGCGGAAACGGTCCGCAGCTGCCAGCGATCAGTCACACGCACGTTGCGGCGTCCCCCACGCCGAGCCGTCCGAAGGTGTCGTGGTCGGTCAGGGCCGCACCGAGGCGAGGGATGTGCAGAAGCACGACCTCGCGTGAGCTGATCCTGGTGATGGTCCAGAGGAAGTACCCCCAGGCGAACCCCGAGGCGTAGGCGTCCCATGCCTCGTCGAACGCGGGGGCCCGGGCGCCGTGGCGGTCGAGTTCAGCGAGGTAGTGGCGAAGCAGATCGGCTTCGTGCGTGCGTCGGTCTTCGATCGTGAGCACGGTGCCGAGGTGATAGGCGATGTCCACGGACCAATGGCCTCGTTGTGTGATCTGCCAGTCGAACCAGCAGGCGCGGCCTTGGGCGTCGCGGTAGGAGTTGCCCGAGTGCGTGTCACCGTGCAAGAGGCACGTCGCCGGCTTGTCTGCCGTGCGGAGCATCGCAGCCTTCAGCTTGTCGGCGTCCCGGAGCTGGACGGACAGGTCTGGACCACGACCGTCATCGAGCAGCTCCTGCAGCATCTCCGTCGGGAAGAGCTCGACCATCAGGGCGACCCGTGGAGCCACCCACTCCTGTTTCGGCATCTTGTCGCCCCAGGTGCTGGCATGCAACAGCGCGAGTTGGGACAGCGTGTCTCGGCACATGTCGAGCGAGTACGGCTGGTGGGCGCTGCCGATCGTCCCGCCGAGTGCGACGATGTCGTCCATCACGATCAGTCCTCGCCGAGCCTGCACGTCCAACCCCGTGAAATAGGCGCCGGGGGCCCGGACTGGCAGCGTCGGCCGCAGATAGCGGTAGAAGGCAGCTTCGGTATGCAGGGAGTTCATGTCGTC
Organism: Acidimicrobiia bacterium; assembly: GCA_019244985.1. Lineage (GTDB taxonomy): Bacteria > Actinomycetota > Acidimicrobiia > Acidimicrobiales > AC-14 > CADDZP01. The sequence continues at coordinate 3,478 of JAFASB010000257.1, forward strand.
GTCGAAGTGGCCCTTGGCGCAGAGCGGATGGGTTCGCCTCGTCCCGTCGAGTGCTTCGACCGTGACCGAGAAGCGGATCTTCTCGGCGACGGTCCGAGAGGAGTCCACCGCCTCGACAGCCACGACCCGTTCACCCGGCCGGACGAGGTCGAGGGACTGCTCCAGCCAGCTTGCATCCAGCAGTGTCTTCCGATCCGACGGAAAGGTGCTGACACTCCCAGTATCGGTGCTCACTCAGTCGACCCTCCGCCGGAAGCCAGGTTCTCGATGTGATCCATAAGAACCTGGAGCGCTGCCGCAGGGTTCAGTTCGATGACCTCGCTCGGCTCGTCGTAGATGAGAACGTGGCCTGCCGGGAAGAAGTAGACGTCACCCGCCTGGGCCGTTTCCTCCGGCCATTCCGTACCGGGGTAGACGCTTCGCAGCCGGCCCTTGAGCACGTAGCCGTAGTGCGGACACGAGCACACCCCTCCGGGCAGTCCGGCGTAGAGCGGTGTGCAGTCCATGGGGTCGGCGACCGTAAAGCCGACCTCCATGTCGCCCCACTGAACTGATCGGAACCCGGCGCCACAGAGCGGCCAACGGCCTCCTCCGCCCTGGGGCAGATCGCTGGGCTTGCTAACCGGCACGGGCCACCCTCGCCATTTCAGACCGACGTGTAGAACGAAGTTCTACTTCATCGGGCGGGAGGTGGGCGACCGGCGCGGGCGTCAGGCTGCGGTTGGCGTCGGCGCCACTTTCTGTTCCCACGCCGCAACGTGGCGACGGGCCTGGGCGAGCAGGAAACGGCCCTGCAGGTGTGTCGGCGCAATCCGCACCGGGCGGGGGACGGCGCGGTGGTAGGCGCGGGCCGCGGCGTGGACCCGGTCGAGGTGGCGCTGGCGTCGCTCGTCCCACGAGAAACCGAAGCGTCGCCGGATCGGTTCCGGGAGCGTGCCGACGGCGACTAGCCGATGCACGGCGAGCAATGGTCTGAGCGGGACGTGCAGCTTCGCGGGCAGCTTGGGCGCGAGCACATCGGCGCCCAGGCGGCGGCCGACATCGGTCACGTCCATCGCCTCGACCTGCTCCGCGAAGTAGTCGCGGAAGGCCGCGTAAGTGGCGGGCTGTTCGGAGCGTGGGCACCCGAAGCGCTCGGCGATCACCGCCATCTCCTCGTAG
>JAFASB010000538.1 GCA_019244985.1 Acidimicrobiia bacterium
CGCCCGAGGACCGCGTGAAGGCGATGGGGTTCTGGTCCTTGATCGGAGCCGGCGCGCCGGTGCTGGGTGTAGTCGCCGGGGGACCGATCGTCGAGCACTTCAGCTGGCGCCTGATCTACGTGGCCCAGATCCCTTTCACGGCCCTGGCGTTGATCGCGGCGGCGATCATCCTGCCCGGGCGCGACAAGGTGCAGCAGGACCGCCTCCGCCAGCCGCTCGACGTCGCCGGCGTGGTCCTCGTCGGGCTGGGCACGGCGAGCCTGCTGTTCGCATTGAACCGTGGACCGGAGTGGGGCTGGGCGAGTCCCGGTGTCGTTCTTGCCTTCACGCTGTCCCCGGTGATGCTCGTCGCCTTCGTCGTCAACGAGCGGCGAACCGGCGCGCCGCTGATTCCCCTCGATTACTTCAAGCGACGCAACTTCACGTTCCCGATCGCCGTGCAGTTCTTTTCGAACTTCGCGTACATGGGGAGCTTCATCCTGACGCCGCTGTACCTCGACGCAGCCTTCCACTACGGCGCGACCAAGATCGGCCTGCTGTCGATTGCCCGGCCACTCTCGTTCTCGTTGACCGCGCCGGTCGCCGGCTATCTGGCGGTCCGCTGGGGGGAGCGGCTGTCGGCCATCGTCGGGTGCGCCTTTGTCGTGGCCTCGATGGCGGCGTGGTCGCGGGTCGACCCCGGTGCCAGCAACTGGGCGGTTATGGGCGCGCTCGCTTTGGCTGGGGTCGGCCTCGGGGTGTCGTCACCGTCGATGGCGGCGAGCGTCGCCAACGCCGTGGAGGAGGAGAACCTCGGCATCGCCGGCGCTGCGCAGCAGCTGCTTACCCAGGTCGGGATTGTCGCTGGGATTCAGCTGGCCGAGACCGTTCAGACGGCTCGACAGCACGCCGACGGTGTCGTGCAGTCGTACCACGAGGCGTATCTGCTCGCCGGCGCAGCGTGTGTCCTGGGTTTGGTCTGCGGCTTCTTTGTGAGAAGCGCGGAAAGGGGCGACCGCGAACCGCGCGTCGCCCCGTTCATCCGCGAAGCGGCGTAAAGCCGCCTGGGTGCGGCTCCTACTCCGCGGTCATCTCCTTGACCTTCTGGGCGAACTCCTGCGCCTTGGGATCGGGCGGGGCCGCCTGCATGGCCATGAGCTTCGTCATGTCACCCTGCACCTTGACCTTGCCGGCCATGAACGCCTGCATACCCGCCTGAGGGTTGCCGTCGACGAAGATCGCCTTGGCCGTGGCGTAGTCGACGGTCACCGTGAGGTCGGGATTCTCCAGGTGACCCATCTCCATCTGCATGTCGCCGGAGGTGGTGTCCATGTGCACGTTCACGGTGCCGTCACCGAAGGGGACGTCGGTGATGACCTGGTTCATCCTCACCGCGTGCGGGATCTTGGCGCCCCCACCGTCGGCCCTTGCTTCGTCGCCCAGCTTGCGGACCTCGGCGATCCATTCCTCGCTCAAGAACGGGTACTTGTCGGCCACTGTTTCCTCCGTCTCGTCCTGCGTTTGCCGCGGCACGCTAGCTGCGCGATACCGACCGGTACCATCTGGTTTCGATGCCGGCGGCGACTCGCGAGGAGCGCATCGAGTTCCGGGAGCGGAACCCGAAGTGGAAGCTCCCGGCGCTGCGCATCGAGATGGCGGAGTGCATCAACTGCGACACGTGCATCCGCCACTGCCCCGACCAGTTCGGCGCCATCTTCAACCACGGGATTGACGTGATCATCATCCCCGAGCTGTGCTCGGGGTGCGGCAAGTGCGTGCCCGTGTGCCCGGTCGATTGCATCTACGAAGATCCGGCACCCACGCCGACGCCGGAAGACTGGTGGACCGAGCCTCTCTCCCCGGAGGATCCCTATGCCTGACTATCCCGTCCTGCCCGGCGCCGAGCCGTTCTCCGCACCCGGCGGTCCGCACGGCGCGCTGGTGCTGCACGGCTTCACCGGTTGTCCGCAGTCGATGCGTGGCCTGGCCGAGGCGTTCGCGTCCGCGGGGCTCGCCGTCGAGCTCCCGCGGCTTCCGGGCCACGGCACGGCGATCGAAGACATGCTCGAGACCTCGTGGGACGACTGGTCGTCGACGGCCGAGGCCGCCTACGACGAGCTGGCGGCGCGTGTCGACAAGATGGTCGTCGGCGGGCTGTCGATGGGCGGCACCCTCACGTTGTGGCTGGCCGAGCGTCATCCCGAGATCGCCGGGATCGTGCTGGTGAATGCGGCCGCCGAGCCGCCGGCGGACTCCTTCAAGGAGATGCTCCAGGGGATCCTCGACAGTGGGAACCCCACCATGCCGTCCATCGGCAACGACGTCGCCCACCCCGACGTCACCGAGCTGGCGTACGACGCGGCGCCAGTGGCGCCGCTGCTCTCGATGTTCGACGCCGTCACCGAGATCGCCGCTGGTCTCGGCACGATCGAGTGCCCGGTGCTGCTGATGAACAGTCCCCAGGACCACGTCGTGCCGCCCTCGTCGAGTGATCTGATCGCCGAGCAGGTCTCGGGTCCCGTCGAGCGAGTCACGCTCGAGCGCAGCTACCACGTGGCGACGCTCGACTACGACAAGGACGAGATCGAGCGCCGCGCCGTCGAGTTCGCCAGCAAGGTCACGGCCGGGTAAGGGCCGGTCCTCCTCGAGAGTGCGTCAGATGTGGGGCGCGAGCGTGCTGCGGAGGTGCTCGGCGCCGACGCGGATGTCGTCGTTGCTGCCCTGGCCGAGCAGCTGTTCGAGCTGGGTGGCCAGCTCGCCGGCCGTGCGCCACAGCTGAGCGTCGAACCCGAACGGCGGCGGAGCGGATCGCACGACGGTGCCGGCCTCCCGTAGGTCGTTGGCGGCCGTCGTACCCGTCGGTGTGTGGAACAGCCGGTCGGCGGCGTCGAACAGGTCGCCGAGCGCCGCGAAGGCATCCTCGCCGGCACCCCATCCGTCGTCGGCAGCCGCGAGGACCCCCTCGTCGTTGTCGACGTCGACCGACTGTTCGAGCTCGTCGAACAACGCATCGGCCTCGGCTTCGCGATGGGCGGCGACGGCGAGGATCTGGCCGGGCTCCCATCGGAACGGGATGATCCGGGCGGTGAGCGCTTCGGCGGCGGCGGCTCGGTCCTCGGCGTCCCAGTCCTCGAACTCGTACTCGAGGGCCGGGTCCCCGTCGCCGAGCACCGGCCTGTTGAACGGCGCGATCAGCGAGCGCCCGCAGGCCGGGCAGGTGCCCTGGGCGACATCACCGCGCGGGATGGCGGATCCCCAATCGCCCCGAGGGTCGGCCCCGCAGCTCTGACACAGCGCTGTCATCGGCCGCCGAGCGTAGACACCCCGCTTCCCTCCTACGATCATGGGATGGCCGAGCCGATCTCTCGCGACGATGCCGCCCACGTGGCACGTCTGGCTCGCCTCGACCTCACCGACGACGAGCTCGAGCGCTTCACCGGCCAGCTTGGCGCTGTGCTCGAGCACGCCGCCGACATCGCCGCCCTCGATATCGCCGACGTGCCGCCGACGGCCCACCCGCTGCCGCTGGTCAACGTGCTCCGGGAGGACGTGCCGGCCCCCTCGCTGGACCGGGACGAGGTCCTGTCTCAGGCGCCGGCCGCCGAGGACCGCCGCTTCAAGGTCCCCCGCATCCTGGGTGAGGCCCCGTGAGCATTCGGGATACAGCGCGCGCCGTCCGCGCTGGCGAGCGCTCGGCGCGGGAGATCGTCGATGAGCAGCTGGCGCTGATCGGCGACAAGGACCCTGCCCTGCACGCCTTCAACTACGTGATGGCTGAGGAGGCACGGGCCGGCGCCGACGAGGTCGACCGTCGCGTTGCCGCGGGCGAGGACCCCGGTCCGCTCGCCGGCGTGGGCGTCGCCCTGAAGGACAACATGTGCACGCGAGGCGTGCCGACGACATGCTCGTCGCGGATCCTCGAGCATTGGAGTCCGCCCTACGACGCCACCATCGTCTCGCGACTGGCCGCCGCGGGCGCCGTCGTCGTCGGCAAAACGAACCTCGACGAGTTCGCCATGGGGTCGTCGACGGAGAACTCGGCGTTCGGTCCGACGCGCAACCCACACGATCCGACGCGCGTGCCTGGGGGCTCGAGCGGCGGAAGCGCGGCCGCCGTAGCGGCAGGATTCGTGCCCGCCGCGTTCGGGTCGGACACCGGTGGTTCGATCCGGCAGCCCGCCGCTCTGTGCGGCGTCGTCGGCGTCAAGCCGACCTACGGGCGCGTGTCGCGCTACGGGCTGGTGGCCTTCGCTTCGTCGCTCGACCAGATTGGGCCGTTCGCGGCAACCGTCGAGGACGCCGCCCTGCTGTTCGAAGTTGGCGCCGGTCACGACCCGATGGATTCGACGTCGGTGCCAGAGCCGGCCCCATCGGTCGTCGACGAGTTGGGCGACGGTGTCGAAGGGCTGCGCGTCGGACTCACCAAAGAGTT
>JAFASB010000030.1 GCA_019244985.1 Acidimicrobiia bacterium
GGAAGGGACGCACCCTCGAGCGGGTGCACTCGCCGACCTTCGGGGCGACGCACTGACGCCGATGGACGACGCCGAGGCCCGCTCCCTGGTCGAACGTACGGAGGCGGCGCTGGCGCGTCTCGACGGTCTTTCCCCGGACGCGGCCGAGGTCGCAGTCGAGGCGCTCGGGTCGTTGGTGACGCTCTACGGCGAGGCACTGATGCGCATCGCGGCCGCCTTCGGTGTTGAGGGCCTCACCGCCGACGAGCTCGTGCGTCACCTACTCGTGCTGCACGAGATCATCCCCGAGTCGCCCAACGACGACCCGTCGTTCATCCCCGTCGAAAGCATCGCTGTGCGGAGGCGGTCCCCGGCGTGACGGCGCTCGCGTCCCCGCGTCTGTCCGGCCTCGTCCGTTACGGCGCGGCCCGGGCCGTCGCGCTCCGCACACCGCGCTGCGAGCTGTGTGCGCTGGAGATCGGCGAGGGCCATCGCCACGTCCTCGACGTCCCGGCACGCCGCCCGTTGTGCGCGTGCCGGGCCTGCGCCGTGCTGTTCGATCGGAACGCCGCCGGTGGCGATCACTTCCGCCTCATACCCGAAGGTCGCCGGCGGGTCGAAGGGCTCGACGACACAGCCTGGGACGAGATCGGCATCCCCGTCGGGTTGGCGTTCTTCTGTCAGACCTCGGACGGGGACGTTCGCGTCGTGTACCCGGGTCCGGCGGGTCCGACCGAGGGCACCGTCGACGCAGTGGCGTGGGCGCGCCTGGCGGCGCGCGACGGGGTGGTCACATCGATGAAGCCCGACGTCGAAGGCCTGCTCGTCCACCGCATGCGCGGGGCGCGCGAGCAGTGGGTCGTGCCGATCGACGACTGCTTCCGCCTGGTCGCCGTTCTGCGCACCCACTGGACCGGGTTCACCGGGGGCGACGCCGTATGGGTCGAGGTCGGCAGATTCTTCGACGCGCTGGCCGCGAACGGAGGAGAGCCATGACCGACGAGATCAGAACAGGCGCGCCCGACGCCGAGCCGGACACAACGTCGCACGACGAGTTCACGCGGGAGGGCAACGAGATGGGCCGGCGCGGAAAGGACGACGACCACTCGGACGCGGCGCGCTCGACGAGCATTCGGCCCGAGGCGGAGGATCCCATCGATCCGGAAGCACCGAACATCTCACCGGCGTGACGAGGAGAGCACGGGGGATCACACGTGCCTGACGAGCGGTTCGACGCCGCCCGGCTGGTCGCCGACGCGCTCCTCTACGAGGGCTACGTCCTGTACCCGTACCGGGCATCGGCACCGAAGAACACCAACGCCTTGCGGTGGCAGTTCGGGGTGCTGGTGCCTCCTGCGTACAACGGCGAGCCGACCGCCCAGCGCACAGAATGCGTCCTCGAGGTGACCGGGCCGTGTCGGTTGTCGGTCCGGCTGCGCTTCCTGCAGCTGGAGGCCCGCATTGAAGGCGGTGATCCGCCGTGGGACGAGGCCGTCGAGCGCTGCGTCGACGTGGAGCTCGCGGTCGACCCGTCAGCGACGACCCAGGTCGTCGAGCCGTTCGACTTCGGCGCCGACACCTCGGCGGACGGCGACGTGCGTCGTGAGCGGTGGAACGTCTGCGGCCGGCTGTCCGTGCTCGCCGAACCGATCGCCGTCGCGGTCCCTGCGGTGAAGCTCACTGTCGTCACGGACAACACGTCCACGTGGGACCCCGGCGATGCGGTGCGCCACGAGGTCGTGCGCCGCTCGCTGGTCGCCGTCCACACCCTGGCTGCGGTTGACGGCGGTGCCTTCGTGTCGTCGCTCGACCCGCCGGCATGGGCGGCGGCGGCAGTCGACGCCTGCGAGTGCGCGCACACCTTCCCCGTGTTGGTCGGGGTGGCCCCAGCCCGTGACGCGCTGCTGTCGTCGCCGATCATCGTGTACGACTATCCCGAAGTCGCTCCCGAAAGCCCGGGGGACTTCTTCGACAGCACCGAGATCGACGAGTTGCTGACGCTGCGCACGCTCACCCTGACCGACGCCGAGAAGCAGGAGGCGCGCGTCACCGATCCCCACGCGGCGGCGATCATCGACCGCATCGAGGCGCTGGGGCGCGCCGAGGTCCGCCGCCTGCACGGAACGACACGGCCGGTGCCGCAGTGAGCATGCGGGTCCTCGTGGCCGGCGCCGGCAACATTTTTCTCGGCGACGACGGGTTCGGCTCCGAGGTCGTTCGCCGCCTCGAATGCGAACAGTGGCCCGCCGGCGTGCGCGTGCGTGACTTCGGCGTGGCTGCCGTGCACCTTGCATACGAGTTGGAGGACGGCTTCGACACCGTCGTGCTCGTCGACGCGTCGGCAAGCGGCCAGGTCCCGGGCACCCTGTCGGTCATCGAACCGCAGCTGGACAGGGCACCTGGCGGTGAGAATGCGTTTCTGTTCGACCCCCACGCCGTCACCCCGGACACGGCGCTTGCGCTGTTGTCACATGCCGGCGATCGCCTCGGGCGGGTTCTCGTCGTCGTCTGCGAGCCGGCGTCCATCGACGAGGGCATCGGCCTCAGTCCGCCGGTCGCCGGGGCGGTCGACGAAGCGGTGTCACTGGTTCGGAAGCTGGTAGAGGAGGCGGTCGGTGCACGAACTCGGGCTGTGTGAGCCGCTGCTCGACGCCGTCGAGCGGCGGGCGGGCGATCGGCGCGTGCGACGGGTGCGGGTGCGGGTTGGTGAGCTGCACAGGGTCGAGCCCGAGGCGTTCGCCTTCTCGTTCGCCCTCGCCGCCGAGGGCACGGTCGCCGAGGGCGCCGAGGTCGACCTCGTGTCGATCCCGGGTGACGAGATCATCCTCGAGTCGATCACGGTGGCCGAGTAGCAGTGTGCCTTGCCGTTCCCACCGAGGTCGTCGAGCTGCGGGTCGACGAGCCGGACATGGCGGTCGTCGAGGTCAGCGGCGTGCGGCGGGCGATCAACATCGGGCTGCTGGCGTCGGAGGGCGTCCGGCCGGGCGACTGGGTGCTCGTCCACGTCGGCTTCGCCATGTCCAAGATCGATGAGGCCGAGGCCCGCGCCACCCTGCGGCTCCTCGAGGAGCTGGGCCAGGCCTACGACGACGAGCTGGCCGCCCTCGCACAGCCCGTGGAGGACGATTGAGGTACGTCGACGAGTACCGCGACGCCGACAAGGCTCGGGCACTGGCGACGGAGATCGCCGCCCTGTGCGAGCCCGGCCGGCAGTACAAGTTCATGGAGGTGTGCGGCGGCCACACGCACACGATCTACAAGCACGGCATCGACGACTACCTGCCCGAGAGCGTCCAGCTGGTGCACGGGCCGGGGTGCCCGGTGTGCGTGATCCCGATGGGGCGGGTCGACGACGCCATCGCCATCGCCGAACAGTCCGACGTGATCATGGCCACGTTCGGCGACATGATGCGCGTTCCCGGCGGGCGCGGGTCCTTCTTCGACTCAAAGGCCGCGGGCGCGGATGTGCGCATGGTGTACTCGCCGCTCGACGCCCTGACGCTCGCCCGTCGCAACCCCGACAAGCGCGTCGTGTTCATGGCCATCGGGTTCGAGACCACGGCGCCGTCGACGGCAATGACCGTGCTGCGCGCCGCCGCCGACGGTGTCGACAACTTCTCAGTGTTCTGCAACCACGTCACGATCATCCCGGCCATCAAGGCGATCCTCGATTCGCCCGACCTGCGCCTCGACGGCTTCATCGGCCCCGGGCACGTGTCGACGGTCATCGGCTGCCGGCCGTACGAGTTCATCGCCCGGCATCACGGAAAGCCGCTCGTGTGCGCCGGGTTCGAACCTCTTGACGTCCTGCAGTCGGTGTACATGATCATGCGTCAACTGGCCGACGGCCGGGCCGAAGTCGAGAACCAGTACGCGCGGGTCGTGCCGTGGGACGGCAACGCGAAGGCTCTGACCGCCATCGCCGAGGTGATGGAGCTTCGGCCCTACTTCGAATGGCGTGGACTCGGATTCATCTCGCAGTCGGCGCTGAAGGTCAGGGACGAATACGCGGCCTTCGACGCCGAGCGCATCTTCGACGTCCCCGGTGTGCGGGTCGCGGATCCCAAGGCGTGCCAGTGCGGTGAAGTGCTCAAGGGCGTGATCAAGCCGTGGGAGTGCAAGGTCTTCGGCACGGCGTGCACGCCCGAGACACCCATCGGTACCTGCATGGTGTCCTCCGAAGGCGCGTGCGCGGCCTACTACAACTTCGGCCGTTTCAGCCGAGCGCACGTTCACGAAGCGACCAAGCGATGAGCGACGCGACAGCTCGCGAGCAACAGGTGCTCGACCGCATCGAGCAGGCGCGGCGCCGGCCGGCGCGGGTGACCGACGAGCGGATAACGCTGGCCCACGGTGCGGGCGGCAAGGCCACGCACAGGTTGATCGAGGCGGTGTTCCTCGGCGCCTTTCGAAATCCGGTCCTCGAGGCGCTCGAGGACCAGGCTGTCATCACCGTCGGCGACCAGCGGCTGGCTTTCACCACCGACTCGTTCGTGGTGTCGCCGTTGTTCTTCCCCGGTGGCGACATCGGCGATTTGGCAGTGAACGGCACGGTCAACGACCTGGCGATGTCGGGGGCGCGGCCACTGTGTCTGTCCGCCGGGTTCATCCTCGAGGAGGGTTTCCCGGTCGCCGACCTCGAGCGCATCACGGCGTCGATGGCGGCTGCCGCCTCGAACGCGGGCGTCCAGATAGTCACGGGCGATACCAAGGTCGTCGAGCGGGGAAAGGGCGACGGCTGCTACATCAACACGGCAGGCGTCGGCGTGGTCGAGCGGTCAGTCGACCTCGGCGCCGGCAAGGCGCAGGCCGGCGACGCCGTCGTCGTCTCCGGGCCGATCGGCGAGCACGGAATCACGGTGATGCTGGCCCGGGGCGAGCTGGAGATCGAAGCCGACGTGCAGTCGGACACCGCACCTCTGCACGCGTTGGTCGATTCGCTCCTCGACGCCGCGCCCGGCGTCCATTGCCTCCGTGATGCAACGCGCGGCGGCGTTGCCACAGTGCTCAACGAGATCGCCACGGCGTCGCACATTGCCATCGCCCTCGAGGAGGACCGCGTGCCGGTCCGGCCCGCCGTGAGTGGAGCGTGCGAGCTCCTCGGGCTCGACCCTCTCTATGTGGCATGCGAGGGCCGGTTCGTGGCAGTCGTGGACGGTGCGCAGGCCGACGCCGCGGTCGATGCTCTTCGAGCACACCCCCTCGGCGAAAGCGCGGCCGTCGTCGGGCGGGTCAACGCCGATCCCGAGGGGTTGGTGCTGTTGCGTACCGCTTTCGGCGGTACGCGCATCGTCGACATGCTGGTCGGCGATCCGTTACCGAGAATCTGCTGACGCGGCGACGGCCAGCTGGCCGAGGCTGATCCCACCGTCGTTCGGCGGGATCTGCGAATGGAGCAGGACTCTGAAGCTTGCGCTCTGGAGGCCGCCGACGGCCCGCTCGAGCAGGAGCTGGTTCTGGAACACCCCGCCCGACAGTGCGACGGTCTCGAGGCCGCGGTGTTGGCGCACCGCGTCGGCAGCGTCGACGACGGCCTGGGCAAGGGCGTTGTGGAAGCGAGCACCGATGACGCCGACGTCGACGCCAGCGCGGACGTCGTCGGCCACGGCGTGCACGAGGTCACGGGCATGGATGATGTCGTCGACGGCGAGCGCGTATGCGTCGCCCACGCTCGGATCGGTTGCCTGCTCCAGTTCGATGGCGGCCTGGCCCTCGTAGTTGACCCTGTCGCGTATGCCGGTGATGGCCGCGACGGCGTCGAACAGCCGCCCGGCGCTCGATGTCACCGGCGCGTTGATCGCCGCCCGCGCCGCGGAGGCGACGGTGTCCCAGTGGTCAGCGTGGCGCTCGCGCACGGCGAGACCGGCGGCGTCCTCGCGCCCGAGCCACGCGGCCGCCATTCGCCACGGCTCCTTGATTGCCATGGTGCCCCCCGGCATCGGCACGGACTCGAGGTGACAGACCCGCTCGAAGTCGGCGAGGTCGGCGATCAGGATCTCGCCGCCCCAGATGGTGCTGTCGACGCCGTAGCCGAGCCCGTCGAAGGCGACGCCGATGACCGGTCCGGTCTCGCCGTTCTCGGCGAGACACGAGGCGATGTGGGCGTGGTGGTGCTGCACGCCCACGAGGTCGACGCCGGCGATCTCGAGCGCGTACTTGGTCGAGAGGTACTCGGGATGAAGGTCGTGGGCGACGACGGCCGGGTGCACGTCGAACAGCCGGCAGAAATGCTCGACTCCCTCGGTGAACGACCGCATGGTCTCGTAATTCTCGAGGTCGCCGATGTGGTGGGAGACGAAGGCGTGGTCGTCCTTGCCAAGCGCGAACGTGTGCTTCAGCTCGGCGCCGCACGCCAGCACCGGCCGCCGCACTCGGATCGGCAGACGGACCGGCCGAGGTGCGTAGCCCCGTGAACGACGGACGGGCAGCTCGCGGCCACGGAACGAGCGCGTCACCGAGTCGTCGGTGCGGATATGGATCGGCCGGTTGTGGGTGAGGAAGGCGTCGGCGATCGGGCTGAGACGTTCGAGGGCGTCGTCGTCCCGGTAGGCGATCGGCTCGTCGGAGACGTTGCCGCTGGTGACTACGAGCGGTGCACCGACGCCACGAGCCAGGAGATGGTGAAGTGGCGTGTACGGAAGCATCACGCCGACGAACCGGTTGCCGGGCGCGACCGACGGCGCCAGGGGAGCGTCCTGTCGGCGGTGCAGCAGCACGATCGGCCGCGGCGTCGACGTGAGCAGCGCCGCCTCGCCTTCGTCGACGTGGGCGAGCGCGTGCGCGGCGCCGAGGTCGGCCACCATCACCGCGAACGGCCTGTCCTCCCGGTGCTTGCGGGCGCGGAGGGTGCTGACCGCCGGCTCGTCGTTCGCGATTGCAGCCAGGTGGTAGCCACCCAAGCCTTTGATAGCCACGACCTTGCCGTCGCGGAGGGCTTCAACCGCGGCACAAAGGGCGGCGTCCCCCTCTTCCTCTGCATTCTGGCGGTGGATAACGCTCCGAGAGACGTCTTTCCACCGCCAGAACGAAACTGTCGGTCCACACGCGGGGCAACACACGGGTTGGGCGTGGAAGCGGCGGTCGGTGGGGTCGTCGTATTCGCGGCGACAGTCGGGGCACATGGCGAAGCCGGCCATCGTCGTGTTCGGCCGGTCGTAGGGAACGCCAGTCACGATCGTGAAGCGGGGACCGCAGTTGGTGCAGTTGACGAACGGGTAGCGGTAGCGGCGGTCGGCGAGGTCGAAGAGCTCGACCAGGCAGTCGTCGCACGTGGCGACGTCGGGTGACACGAGCGCCCGGCGTGCGCCCCCGTGCAGGCTGTCGACGATGGTGAAGCCCCGCCGTCCGGTGGGCGCGATGGCCGTGGCGTCGACGCGGTCGATGACTGCCAGCGGGGGAGCGTCGGATCGGAGACGCGACAGGAACGCGTCGACGAGGCCGGCGGCGCCCTCGACCTCGATGAAGACGCCCTCGACGTCGTTGCCGACCAGTCCGGCGAGGCCGAGCTCGTTGGCGAGGCCGTGGATGAACGGCCGGAAGCCGACGCCTTGCACGACGCCGGCTACGAGGACGCGAGCGCCTCTTGCGTCAGCGTCCAAAGCACGTGGTACAGCGTCGTCTGCGCCTCCTGGATCCGGTGCACGGAGTCTGACGGCACGACGAAGAGGTGGTCGACCGTACCCGCGCCGGCCATCGTCCCGCCGTCGTAGCCCGCGAATCCGACGGTGAGGGCGCCGAGCCGGCGGGCGGCGTCGAAGGCGCGCGCCACGTTCTCCGAGCCGCCGGATGTCGATACGCCCACGGCGATGTCGCCGGCGCGCCGGAAGGCCGCGACCTGGCGAGCGAACACGTTCTCGAACCCGGCGTCGTTGGCCAGCGCGGTCACGACGGCGACGTCGGCGCTGAGCGAGACGGCGGGGAGCGCCCGCCCTCCGTGGGGACGGGTGAACAGCCGCACGAGCGCTTGAGCGTCGGTGCTGCTCCCGCCGTTGCCGAAGGCGAACAGCCGCGCCCCGCTGGCAAACGCCGTTGCCATCGCGGTCGCGCACCGCTCGAGGTCGTCGCCCGAGCGCGCCAGCACCTGCTTGCGGAGAGCCACGATCTCGTCAGCCTTGGCAGCAGTCGACCGGACGGCCTGCTCCCTGAGGCCCTCGGCGTCGCCCGCGCCGTCGTACAGGAACGGGTAGAGCGACTCGACGCTCACTGGACCCTCGCGATCGCCTCTTTGGCGTGGACGAGCAGTCGGGCACCCACGTCGGCGTCGACCAGAGCGACGCTGACCTCCTCGAGCCCGCTCCCGTTGTCAACGAGCGCCAGGTCGCCGTCGCGCAGCTCGACGACGGTGACCTCGACGGCTTCGTCCGAACAGGTCACGCAGTGCTCATCCGACGTGCAGTGCTCATCTGAGCTGTGCCGCTCCACGAAGACGTGCGTCAGCTCCCAGAGCAGGTGGTACGTCGTGACATGCAGCTCGCGCACGAGCAGCGCGTCGTCGGAGTCGGCAACGAGGATGTGGTCGGCGGCGATGGCGGTATCGCGGCGCCCCACGAGGGCGATCGTCAACAGCCCGAGTGCTCGGGCCGTG
>JAFASB010000035.1 GCA_019244985.1 Acidimicrobiia bacterium
GGCTTCATCAAGGGTGGACTCCAGGACTTCTCGATGAGCCGGAGCGCCTTCGACTGGGGTGTACCGCTGCCGTGGGACACCTCGCACGTGGCGTGGGTGTGGTTCGACGCACTGCCCAACTACATCACCGCTGTCGGCTACGGCGAGGACGAGGAGCGCTTCGACTACTGGTGGCCGGTCGATTACCACCTCGTCGGCAAGGACATCCTCCGCTTCCACGCCGTGTACTGGCCGGCGATGTTGATGGCGGCCGGGCTCGACCCGCCGAAGGGCGTGTTCGCCCACGGGTGGCTGCTGGTCAGCGGCGAGAAGATGTCGAAGACGAAGGCGAACAAGATCACGGCCGCCGAGCTGGTCTCCGACTTTGGCGTCGACGCCGTGCGCTACGAATTCCTGCGGGACATCACCTTCGGGCAGGACGGCGACTTCTCGTGGGAAGGGATGCTCGCTCGGTACAACGCCGACCTGGCAAACAATCTCGGCAACCTCCTGTCCCGGGTGGCGACCGTCGTCGGCAAGAAGTGCGAAGGCGTCGGTCCCGCGCCGCAGGACGGCAGTCCCCTGCAGACGGTCGCCGCCGACGTCTACGCGGCGACAGCGGACGCGTGGGGCCGAGTCGCGCCGCACGAGGCGCTGGAGGCGACGTGGCGGCTGATCCACGAGACCAACGCCTACCTGGAGACCCACGAGCCGTGGAAGACCGATGCAGGACCGGCGGTCGACGCGGTGATGGGTGACGCCCTCGAGGCGCTGCGCATCGTGTCGGTGCTCGCGTGGCCGGCGATGCCGTCGACGACCGCCGAGATCTGGCGGCGGATCGGACTGTCGGGATCGCCCGCCGCCCAGCGTCTCCCCGACGCTGCGACCTGGGGCGGCTACCCGGGTGGGCTTGCCGTCGAAAAGGGCCAGCCGCTGTTCCCGCGCAAACAGGCCGACTAGGTGCCCTGGGCCGACTCGCACTGTCACGTCCAGTACGAGGGCGTCGGGGCCGAGGCTGTCGAAGCAGCGCGCGCCGAAGGGGTCGAGCGGGTGATCACGATCGGCACCGACACCGAGGAGTCGCGCAGGGCGATCGACGTGGCGCGCCGGCTCGAAGGCGTGTGGGCGACCGTCGGCGTCCATCCCCACGACGCGAGTGAAGGCGTGGCGGCCATCATCCCGTTGCTCGGCGAACCCGAGGTCGTCGCCGTCGGCGAATGCGGCCTCGACTACCACTACGACCACTCGCCGCGTGAGGTGCAGCGCACCGTCTTCGCGCAGCAGATCGCGATGGCCCTCGAGCACGACCTGGCCCTGGTCGTCCACACGCGCGACGCATGGGACGACACGTTCGCCATCCTCGACGCCGAGGGTGTCCCCGAGCGCACGGTGCTGCACTGCTTCACCGGGGGGCCGGACGAGGCGCGGCGTGGGCTCGACGCCGGCGCCCACCTCTCCTTCAGCGGCATCGTGACGTTCAAGAACGCCGACGACGTGCGGGCGGCGGCCGCCCTGTGCCCGCTCGAACGCATGCTGGTCGAGACCGACGCTCCGTACCTCGCCCCCGCGCCCCACAGAGGCCAGCCGAACCGCCCGGCTTGGGTGAAAGTTGTCGGTGAGGCGCTCGCGGCCGTAACGAACGTTGCGGTCGACGAGATCGAGGGCGCGACCTGGGCAAACACGGAGCGAGTCTTCCGGCTCTCCTGAAGGTCCGTCCGATTCGAGCGATTTGCCCAGTTTGCTATCCACAAGAGGGCTCTCGTAGGTTCGCTTTCCAGGTTCTGAGAGACGTCGCTGGGTGCGCTTCGAGAACACGAAGCGGAGGACGGGCGGCCCCGGCGTTTTCACAGGAGAGGTGGAGTCCTGACGACACGCGGCTTGAACAAGGCGCGCCGTGCCGTCCCCGTGGTGCTGTGTGCGGCCATGGCGGGCGTCCCGGCGCTGGCTCTGATGCGCGCGTCCGGGCCGCCGCAGTCGGCGCCGGCGCTGGCCACCAGCGGCAAGCTGACCGTCGCAGCCGTGGGCCCGCCTCACCAGCTCGAGGTCACTGCTGTCCAGCCCGACACGTCGCCTCCGGCCAATCCACCGACCACGGCGGATGCGCCAACCACCTCGACCACGATCGTCACCCGGGTGCGGACGGCCGTGCGACCGACTACGTCGACGACAGCACCCCGCCGGACGACGACGACCACGAAGCCGGCTCCCAAGCCCGCGGCGGCACCCGCCAAGACGCCGTCGAGCTCGGCGCCCCGCTCGAGCGCGGCGCCGGCACCGTCGGGGCGGAGTCAGAGCGGCGGCGCGACCTGGTACGACGCCGCCCCGTCGGGGACGTGCGCGCACCAGACGTTGCCGATGGGAACCGTCGTCACGATCCATGCATCGAACGGGGCGACGGCCCAGTGCACGGTCAGCGACCGCGGTCCGTACGCCCAGGGGATGATCATCGACCTGGCCAAGGACGTGTTCTCGAGGCTGGCACCGCTCAGCCAGGGAGTCGTGCAGGTCACCATCAGTTGGTGAAATGAGGGTGTGACCCTCACCCGCGGCGAGGTGCTCGACCTCCTCGAGCGGTATCAGCTGCGGCCCAGCCGGGCCCTCGGGCAGAACTTCGTCACCGACCCGAACACCGTGCGCCGCATCGCCCGGCTCGCCGGGGTGGGCCCCGGTGACCAAGTGATCGAAGTGGGTGCCGGGTTGGGATCGCTCACGCTCGCGCTGGCGGAGACGGGTGCGTCGGTGACGGCCGTCGAGACCGACCGGTACCTCTTGCCCGTGCTGCGCGCCGTCGTCGAAAGCGCCGCTGTCGACGTCGTCGAGGGTGACGCCCTGCGTCTCGACTGGCCGGCGCTGCTAGGTGACGGCCGTTGGGTGCTCGTCGCCAACCTTCCGTACAACATCGCCACGCCGTTGCTGATCGAGCTGCTGGAACGGGCACCGGGAATCGAGCGGATGTTGGTGATGGTGCAACGCGAGGTCGCCGAGCGCCTGGCCGCGCCCCCCGGCACACACGCTCGCGGCGGGGTGTCCGTGAAGATCGAGTACTGGGCTTCGACGGCGGTCGTGGGACGCGTACCGGCGACGGTGTTCGTCCCGCGGCCGAAGGTCGAGTCGGCCCTTGTTCTTCTCGAGCGCCGCAGCGAGCCGCCTGTCGACGCGGACCGTGCTGGCCTCTTCCGACTCGTCGACGCCGCGTTCGGGCAGCGCCGGAAGATGCTGCGGCGGTCGCTGGCGGGGGCCATCGATCTCGCCTGCTTCGACGACGCGGGTGTGGCGCCGTCGGCCCGTCCCGAGGAGCTCACCCTCGACGAGTGGGCGAGACTGAACCGATGCGCGTCGAGCACGCCCCCGCCAAGCTGACGCTCTCGCTGCGCGTGACGGGTAGGCGGGACGACGGCTACCACCTGCTCGACGCCGAAATGGTCACGCTCGACCTCTCGGACACGCTGCTGTTCGGCCCGGGCGAGGGGGTCGAGCTCGTGCCGCTCGTGCGCACGACGCCCTTCGAACCGACGCTGGTGACGAGGGCGCTCGAGGCGGTCGGCCGTCAGGCTTTCGTGCGCCTCGAAAAGCGAATTCCCGTGGGCGCCGGACTCGGCGGTGGATCAGCTGATGCCGCGGCCGTGCTCCGCTGGGCGGGCTGCGCCGACGCCGCCGTGGCGTTGTCGCTCGGTGCCGACGTGCCGTTCTGCGTGCTCGGCGGCCGCGCGCGCGTCAGCGGAGTCGGCGAGGTCGTCGAGCCGCTGCCGTTCGACCCTCGGGTGTACACGTTGCTGACGCCGCCCGTCGTCGTCTCGACAGCAGCCGTGTACCAACGGTGGGATGAGCTCGGAGGCCCGACGGGTGAGAACGGCAACGATCTCGAACCGGCCGCCCTCGACGTCGAGCCTCGTCTGGCGGTCTGGCGGGACCAGTTGGGTGACGCCACGGGTCACACTCCCCGGCTGGCGGGTAGCGGCTCCACGTGGTTCGTCGAGGGGGCCTATCCCGACGTCGCCGATGTGGTCGTCACGCGAACCGACCGCCCCTCGGGGCGGTCGGTGTGAGGTCTACTTGCCGGCTCGACGCTGCCAGCGGGTCGCCTTCAGCATCTTCTTGTGCTTCTTCTTGCGCATGCGCTTGCGGCGCTTCTTGATCAGCGAACCCATGACTGCGATTCAGCGTAGCGGAGTGCCCTTGGGACCAGTGATCCGAAAACAGGGCGGCGTACTCTGGCACCTGCAGTCGGGGGTCGTCTAACGGCAAGACATCAGGTTTTGGTCCTGAGAATGGGGGTTCGATTCCTCCCCCCCGAGCGTGGCAAGACCCTCCCCCCGCTAGCGCCCGGCTCGGGGTAGAACAGGGTCATGAGCTCTTACCGTCCGCTCACGGCTGTGGTGCTGGCGGCTGGGGAAGGCACCCGAATGCGTTCGGCTCGGCCGAAGCCGCTGCACGTTCTCGTCGGAAGGCCGATGCTGCTGCACGTCCTCGACGCGCTTTCCGAGCTGCCTGTTGAACGGGCGGTGGTCGTTGTCGGTCACGGCGCCGAGCGCGTGACGAAGACCCTGCAGGAGCAGGCGCCGCCCCACCTCATCCTCGACTTCGTCGAGCAGCACGTGCCGCGCGGCACGGGCGACGCCGCGTCGGTCGCCCTCACCGCGTTCCCCGACGACCTCGATGCCGAGGACGGCGACATCGTCGTTCTTCCCGGCGACACCCCCCTGCTGCGTCCGGCGACGCTCGCTGCGCTTGTCCGCGACCACCGTGAGCAGGACGCGGCGTGCACGATCCTGACGGCGCACATGACGCATCCCGGCGGCCAGGAGCGGATTGTCCACGACAAGGACGAGCGGGTGAGCCGCATCGTCGAGCACGCACTGGCGACTGAGGAAGAACGCGGTATCGAAGAGGTCAACACCTCGATCTACTGCTTCCGCCGGAGTCTGCTCGCTCCCGCTCTTCGCCGCCTGAGTCCTGAGAACACGGCGGGCGAGTACTTCCTCTCCGACGTCGTGGCCGTGCTCCACGACGCCGGATACAAGGTCGTGTCGATGGTTGCCGACGACCCGCTCGAGACGGCGGGCGTCAACGACCGGTTCCAGCTGGCAGCGGCCGAATCGGTGCTGCGCCAGCGCATCAACGACCGCTGGATGCGGCGGGGCGTCACGATGCTCGACCCCTACCGCACCTACGTCGACGCGTCGGTGCGCCTCTCGCCCGATGTCACCCTGTTCCCCGGCACCATGCTGCACGGCGACACGGTTGTGGGCGCCGGCGTCCGTCTCGGGCCCGACGTCCGACTCACCGACTGCGCTATCGGTGAGGGAGCGACCGTCGAGCAGGCGGTCGGCGAGCACGCAACGGTGGGCGACGGCGCCATTGTCGGCCCCTTCGCGTCGCTGCCACCGGGCAGCCACGTCCCTCCCGGCGTGCGGACAGGCGCGTTCTACACTGCGCCAGGCGGCGAAGACGACAGTGGTTGAGGGGAGCAGGGGCATGGAGCTGGTCACGAAGAAGCGTCTCCAGCTCTTCAGCGGCCGCTCGAACCTTCCCCTTTCCGAGGAGATCGCCGACTGCCTCAACGTCGAGCTCGGCGACCCGAACCTGTCCCAGTTCGCAAACGGCGAGCTCCACTGCCGCTTCGGCGAATCCGTCCGCGGCTCCGATGTCTTCATCATCCAGAGCCACGCCCGACCGGTGAACAACTCGATCATGGAGCAGGCGATCATGATCGACGCCGCCAAGCGGGCGTCGGCCAAGCGGATCACGGCCGTCTGCCCCTTCTACGGCTACGCCCGCCAGGACCGCAAGGCGTCGGGTCGTGAGCCCATCACCGCCAAGCTGGTCGCCGACGTCCTGCGCGTTGCCGGCGCCAACCGCATCGTCAGCGTCGACCTGCACTCCGGCCAGATCCAGGGGTTCTTCGACGGGCCGGTCGATCACCTCACGGCCATGCACCCGCTGCTCACCAACTACGTGCGCGACAACATCGACGGCGACGTCGTGATCGTCTCGCCCGACGCCGGTCGCGTGAAGGTCGCCGAACGCTTCTCCCAGCACCTCAACGCCGACCTCGCCTTCGTTGCCAAGCGCCGCCCGCGCGGTGCCATGCACCAGGTCCAGGCGCTCGACGTCGTCGGCGACGTCGCCGGCCGCGTGTGTGTCCTCGTCGACGACATGATCGACACGGCCGGCACGATCTGCGCGGCTGCGGACCAGCTCGCCGACCACGGCGCCGCCGAGATCTACGCCATGGCTACGCACGCCGTTCTGTCGGACCCCGCGATCGACCGGCTCAAGAACTCCTCGATCTCAAAGGTGGTCGTCACCAACACGCTCCCGCTCGACGACGACCGGCTGATCGACAAGATCGAGATCCTCTCGGTGGCGCGGATCGTGGCCGACGCACTCGACGCGGTGTTCGAGGACACCTCGGTCTCGGAGATCTTCGGGGGCGAGAATCAGGCCTAGTTGTAAACGTTCCTGAGAGTCCGCACGGGACGGAAAAGGCGCACGACGCCGCTGGTGCTCAGCATCGTGTTGATCCTCGGCACAGGAGCCTCCGCGCTGTTCCTGGCCTAGAATCGGGCGATCCCCGCATTGACTCTGTTGAGGAACGCGCCCCATGGAAGAAGTCACGCTCACCGCAGACCTCGGCCGTCCGGTCGGTAGCCGGCCGTCGCGTCGTCTGCGCGCCGACGGCAAGGTTCCGGCCGTGCTGTACGGCCACGGCACCGATCCCATGGCCCTCGCCGTCGACGGCCGCGAGCTGCGCAACGCCCTCACTGGTGACGCCGGGCTCAACGCCCTCATCACCCTCCGCGTCGACAGCGAGTCGCACCTGGCGATGGCCCGCCACCTGCAGCGTCATCCCGTGAAGGGCACCGTCGACCACGTCGACTTCGTGATCGTGCGGCGAGACGAGATCGTCACCGCCGACGTGCCCATCAACCTGGTCGGCGAGGCCATCGAGGTCAACCAGAACGACGGCATCGTCGAGCAGCAGCTGTTCACCCTCACGATCAAGGCGAAGCCGCTCGAGATCCCGGCCTCTCTCGAGGCGGACATCTCCGGTCTGATCATCGGCGAGGCCGTGCGTGTCGGCGACCTCAAGCTGCCAGCTGGCGTCGAGACCGAGGTCGACCCCGAAGAGGCCGTCGTCGTCGGCCAGCCGCCGGCTGCCGCGGAGGTGCCGGCGCCCGGCGAGGGCGAAGCGGCCGCCGAAGGCGCGGAGGGCGGCGAGGCCGCGGCCGAAGGCGAGGGCGAAGCGGCCGCCGCATCCGGGGGTGGCGGCGAGGCCGCGGCCGAGGGTGGCGGCGAAGGCGGAGGCGAATAGCCGCTGCTCCGTCGCAGCAGCACGAGAACAGGCACGCCGGCCGACCTGTTGGTCGTCGGTCTCGGCAATCCCGAATCGGAGTACGGCGGTACCCGGCACAACCTGGGCGCCGACGTGGTCGCGCTCTTGGCCGAGCGTCACGGCGAGCGGCTCAAGCGCGGCAAGGAACGGGCGCTCGTGGCCGAGGCTCGCATCGACGGCAAGCGCGTCGTCCTCGCGTTCCCGCAGACCTACGTCAACGAGTCAGGGGTCTCGGTCGCTGCTCTGATGCGCCGCCACGGCGTCGACGACCTCCGCCACGTGGTCGTCGTGCACGACGAGCTCGACCTACCCGTGGGTCGCGTGAAGCTGAAGATCGGCGGCGGGACAGCCGGGCACAACGGCCTGAAGTCGATCCAGGCCCACCTGCACGACAACGGGTTCGTGCGGGTGCGCATCGGTGTCGACAAGCCGCCCGGCAAGCGCCAAGGCGCGGACCACGTGCTCCGTCGCCCCGGCAAGGCGGACAAGGAGGCTCTCGACGTCGCCGTGGAGATCGCCGCGGACGCCGTCGAGGCGATCCTCAACGAAGGCCCAGAGGCGGCCATGAACCGCTTCAACACCCGCGCTGATTAGTCACCCCGCTGGGTACGGTGGATGGGTGAGGCTCGCGTCGCTTCCGCCGCTTTTGCGCGCCGAGCCGGCGCTCGCCGCGCTGGCCGGTTCGTCGGCCGCGGTCGTCGCCGTGCCCGAGCCGGCGCGGGCGATCACCGTCGCCGGCCTGGCCCACCTCAGCGGGCGCCACCCACTCGTGGTCGCGTTGCCGACGTCGACCGAAGCCGACCGCCTGGCCCACGACCTGCGCGCCTTCTTGGGCCCCGACCTCGTCGACACCTTCCCCGCCTGGGAGACGCTCCCCTTCGAGCGGGTGAGCCCGAGCGTCGACACCATGGGCCGGCGCCTGCGGGCCATGTGGAGGCTCCGGGATCCCAAGCGCGCCCCGCGCGTGCTGGTGGCGTCGATCCGAGCTCTCGTGCAACGGCTGGGACCGCACGTCGACGAGATCGAGCCGATCATCGTGAAACCGGGCGACGTGCTCGATCCGGGCGAGCTCGTGGAACGGCTTGTGGCGGCGGGCTACCGCCGCGAGTACCAGGTCGAGCACCGGGGCGAGGTGGCGGTGCGCGGCTCGATCGTCGACGTGTTCCCGTCGACCGCCGACGTCCCCGTCCGCATCGACCTGTGGGGCGACGAGGTCGACCGCCTCACCGAGTTCTCGGTTGCGGACCAGCGCTCGACGACCGACGTCGAGTGCGCCGAGCTGTTTCCCTGCCGCGAGCTGCTTCCGACCGACGACGTCCGGGAGCGCGCTTCCCGCCTGATCGCCGGCGAGCCGTGGGGACGGGAGCAGTGGGAGCGCCTGGCCGAGGGCGCCACGTTCGACGGCATGGAGTCGTGGCTGCCGTGGCTCACCGAGTCCGAGCACGTGCTCTTCGACCTGTTGGGGGCGGAGTCGCAGGTGCTGCTGGTCGAGCCCCGCCGCATGCGGGACCGCGCCGCGGAGGTCCTCGCCGAGGAAGCCGATCTGGCCCAGTCGCTGGCCCAGACGTGGGGCGTCGGGGCCGACCGCGAGCTTCCCCGGCTGCATCTGCCGTTCGACCGTTTGCTGTCACACAGCGACGTCCCCGCCTGGTCGGTGACGACGGTCCCCGACAGTCCCCAGACGCCCACCGTCGACGCCGCGGGGTGGGATCCCGTCGTCGGCGAGCCCAGCCGTCTGACCGAGCGGCTGCGCGAGCTCCTTGCCGACGGCTACCGCCTGGTCGTCGCCGCCGAGGGCAAGGGCTCGGCCGGGCGCGTCGCCGCAACGCTGCGCGACAACGGCCTCTCACTGCCGCTGCTCGAGGACGACGACGCCGATCTGGCGAAGCCCGGCGGCCACATCGTCGTCGAGTCCCTCGAGCGGGGGTTCGTGCTGGGAAACGCCAAGCTCGCCGTGCTCGCCGAGTCCGACGTCACCGGGCGACGGCGCGCCCACCGCCGCCCGCGTCCGCGCCGAAGCGACGCCCAGGGCTTCTTCGAGGACCTTCAGCCCGGCGACTTCGTCGTCCATCATCAGCATGGCGTCGCCAAGTACGGCGGCATGGTGAAGCGGGCCCTCGGGGGCGCCGAGCGCGACTACCTGCTGCTCGAGTACAAGGGTGGCGACAAGCTGTATGTGCCGTCCGACCAGATCGACGCCGTGCGCCACTACACCGGTGGGGAAACGCCGACGCTCCACCGTCTCGGTGGCTCCGACTGGCAGCGCACGAAGTCGCGCGTACGCGCTGCCGTGCGCCAGATCGCCCAGGAGCTCGTCGTGCTGTACCGGCGGCGCGTCACGTCCCATGGCCACGCCTTCGCGCCGGACACGCCGTGGCAGCACGAGATCGAAGAGGCGTTCCCGTACCAGGAGACCCCCGACCAGCTGAAGGCCATCGCCGACGTCAAGGGCGACATGGAGCAGCAGTCGCCGATGGACCGCCTCGTCTGCGGCGACGTCGGCTTCGGCAAGACCGAGGTCGCCCTGCGGGCCACGTTCAAGGCCGTGCAGGACAGCAAGCAGGTCGCCGTGCTCGTGCCCACGACGCTGCTCGCCCAGCAGCACTTCCAGACCTTCTCTGAGCGCTTCGCCGGCTACCCGGTGCGCGTCGAGGTCCTGTCGCGATTCCTCACGCCGGCTCAGTCGCGCAAGGTCATCGCCGGGCTGGCCGACGGCAGCGTCGACGTCGTCATCGGCACCCATCGCCTGCTCAGCGGCGACGTGAAGTTCAAGGATCTGGGCCTGCTCGTGGTCGACGAGGAGCAGCGGTTCGGCGTCACCCACAAGGAGAACATCAAACAGCTGAAGGTCGACGTGGACGTCCTCACTCTCACCGCGACACCCATCCCGCGCACGCTGGAGATGAGCCTCACGGGCATCCGCGATCTCACGCTGCTCCACACGCCGCCTGCGGAACGCATGCCGATCCTCACCTACGTCGGCGAGTACGACGAGCGGGCTGTCGGCGAGGCCATTCGGCGCGAGCTGCTACGCGAGGGCCAGGTGTTCTTCGTGCACAACCGGGTGCAGGACATCG
>JAFASB010000121.1 GCA_019244985.1 Acidimicrobiia bacterium
TCGGAGGCTGACGCCCTGCTGCGTGTCATGGCCGGTGAAGGCGATGACACGCCGCCCGTCCACGGAGTCGTGACACCCTGATGGCGATGCAGAGTCCCAGATTCATCGTGATCGGCGCGGGCATGGCGGGGATCCTGAGCGCGGTCAAGCTCGCCGAGGCGGGATTCGACGACGTCGTCCTGTACGAGAAGGCCGACCGCATCGGCGGCACGTGGCGGGAGAACACGTACCCCGGTGTCGCGTGCGACGTCCCGTCCCACCTCTACAGCTACTCGTTCGCGCCCAACCCCGAGTGGAGCCACACCTTCTCGCCGGGGCCCGAGATCTACAGCTATCTCGAGGACGTCGTCCGCCTATTCGGCGTCGACGAGCGCATTCGTTACGGCACCGAGGTCACCCGCCTCGAGTACGACGGCGGGCGCTGGCGCGTGGAGACGGCCGACGGCGGTCGGGACGAGGCCGACGTCGTCATCGCCGCCACAGGCGTCCTCCATCACCCCCGATATCCCGACATCGACGGTCTCGACGACTTCGGCGGTGCGGTGTTCCACACCGCCCGCTGGGACCACAGCGTCTCGCTGGAGGGCGCCCGGCTGGGCGTGGTCGGCACCGGATCGAGCGCGGTGCAGATCGTCGGTGCCGTCGTCGACACGGTGGACGAGCTTCGCCTGTTCCAGCGCACGGCGCAGTGGGTCCTTCCGGTGCCCAACAGCCCGTTGACCGCCGACGACCGTGCCCGATTCCGCGAGGACCCGAGCGTCATGCGTGAGATGCGTGAGCAGCTCTCGAAGACGTTCACCGAAGGCTTCGCCAACGCGGTCGTCGACAAGGACTCGCCGCAGATGAAGGCGCTCGAGCAGATGTGCCACGCCAATCTCGACGGTCACGTCGCCGACCCCGAGCTCCGGGAGCGCCTTCGTCCGCCGTACCGGGCCGCGTGCAAGCGCCTGGTGATCTCACCCAACTTCTACGAGGCCATCCAGCGCCCGAATGCCCATCTCGTCACCGACGGCATCGAGCGCGTCGAGAAGGCGGGCGTACGGACCGTCGATGGCACACTTCACGAGCTCGACGTCCTGGCGCTGGCAACGGGGTTCCGCGTCGACCGCTTCATGCGGCCGATCGACGTCGTCGGCCGCGGTGGCGTCAGCCTCGACGAGGCGTGGGCCAAGCGGCCGTCCGCCTACCTCTCGATCTCGATTCCCGAGTTCCCGAACCTGTTCATGCTGAACGGCCCGAACGGACCGGTCGGCAACTTCTCGCTGATCGACGTCGCCGAGCTCCAGTTCGGCTACGTCATGCAGCTGGTCGAAGGCATCGCCGACGGCCGCTGGCGGGAGGTCAGTGCTCGCCGCGAGGCCATGGAGGAGTTCGAGGCCGCTCGCGTCGAACGGGCCCAGAACACGGTGTGGGTCACCGGTTGCCGCAGCTGGTACCTCGACGACCGCGGGATCCCCGCCGTCTGGCCGTGGAGCTTCGACCGCTTCCGCGAAGAGATGTCGCGCCCCAACCTGGAGCACTACGACCTGATCACCTAACGCGTGGGTGCTCTCCTCGAACGGCGAAGCTCGAGGGCGACGGGGATCAGCGACACGATGATTACGACCGCGATCACGGGGAGGAGGTAGCGGTCGATGTTCTTGACGCTCGAGCCGAGCGTGTAGCCGGCGAGCGTGACGCCGACGCCCCAGAGGAGCCCGCCGGCGACGTCGAACGGGAGATACAGCGTGTATCGCATCTTGCTGGCGCCAGCGGCGATGGGCGTGAACGTCCGCACGGCCGGGATGAAGCGGGCGAGGATGATCATGCGGGCCCCTCGGTTCTCGAGGTACTCGTGGGCGCGGTTGAGGTACTCGGGCTTGAAGAAGCGCGACTCCGGTCGCCTGAACAGCGACGGGCCGACGCGGCGGCCGAACCAGTACCCGACCTGGTCGCCGAGGATGGCGGCGATGGGAATCCCGATGAGCAGGGCGGCCAGATTCAGGTGCACATCCGAGCTCTTGTGGGTGGACGCGAGGATCCCGGCGGTCACCAACAACGAATCGCCGGGAAGGAAAAAGCCAAAAAACAGCCCGGATTCGGCAAAGATGATGGCGAGGATCCCGAGGGTGCCATAGCTGTTGATGAGGTGATGCGGGTCGAGGAAATTCATCAGCGGGCGTCGTTCTAGCCGGTACGTTGCCTGGCGACGTGATCATGGGTACACGGGAGACAGTGGCTGAGGATGCACGCGGCACGCGTGTCGGTTGGATCGCGCTCGCGGTCAGCGTCGTCGCGACGGCGACAGCGCTCCCTCTCGGCTCCGTCATCGACGCACCTGTCCAGCTTCCGCTCCTGCTGGTCGCCCTGATCGCATTCGGTGTCGTCCTCATGCGCCAGCGGCGCGCCCCGTTCCTCTCCCGGCGCCTCGTTATCGGCGCGTCGGCGGCGCTGCTGGTCGTTGCCGTTGCCACACCGCCGACGTCGTCGAAGGACATCTGGGCGCACGTGATGTAC
Source organism: Acidimicrobiia bacterium (assembly GCA_019244985.1). GTDB lineage: Bacteria > Actinomycetota > Acidimicrobiia > Acidimicrobiales > AC-14 > CADDZP01. The sequence continues at coordinate 2,497 of JAFASB010000121.1, forward strand.
GGGCGGATCGTGAGCGTCCACCACGCCAGTCCTTACGTGCACGTACCGGCGGACTACCCGACCGATGGCGCCCTCGGTCGGGTCGCTCCGGCCTACCGCCACACGCCGAGCGTCTACGGCCCTGCGTTCACCGCCGCGTCAGCGGTCGGTACCGCGGCGGCGGGCGACTCGGCGCTGGCCCAGCGTCTCTTCTTCCAGGGGCTGTCGGCGCTCGCCGTGCTGCTTGCGCTTTTCCTCCTGGCCAGGCGGGGAGCCGATCCCGGCGCAC
>JAFASB010000218.1 GCA_019244985.1 Acidimicrobiia bacterium
GGTGACCATGATGTTGTGCGACGCCGCCCAGGTGGCCGAGGGCAAGCTCTTCGTCCTCGGTGGCGGTTGGAGCATCACCGGCGCCCAGATGGGACCCAGTGCCATCGCCCTCAAGCTCGAGGTGCCCTGGGACCAGACCAACGTCGCCCACCATTGGGAGCTGTATCTCGTGGACGCCGACGGCCGGCCCGTCACCATCCAGACCGACGACGGACAGCAGGCCATCGAGGTCCGCGGTGACTTCGAGGTCGGGCGACCGCCTGGGCTCCCCACCGGCGCGCCGCTCGACGTCCCGATCGCCGTGAACCTCCCGCCACTCCCGGTGCAGGGCGGCGAGCGCTACGTGTGGCGGCTGACGATCGACGGCGAGAGCAACGAGGACTGGTCCGTGGCCTTCTCGACCCTCGCGGTCGAGCCCGCCTGATGCCGCGCTACGGGCCCCCGCCCGACGTCGAGCCGCCCGAGCCACCGACGGAGGACACCACGCCGGGGCGGCGCTGGTCGGTGGGCGCCAAGGTCCTCGCCGTCATCGCCACGGTCGGCATGGTCGCCGCTTTCGTCTTCGAGTTCCTGCCGCCGACGGCCAGCAAGTCGTCGCAGAAGATCTCGACGACCGTCGTCGTGTCGACCTCGACCACGGTGACGACGTCGTCCACAACCACAACCACGCCGCCGACGACGACGACCGGCTAAGTCGGGTTCGTCGGCGGCGGGTTCGTCGGCGGCGGGTTCGTCGGCGGCGGATTGGTCGGCGGCGGATTGGTCGCCGGTGCCGACGTCGGCTTGGGCGCCGGCGCCGGAGTCCTGTGCGGGGTCGTGGTGGTCGCGGCGGGTCTGCGGGTTGTGGTCGTGGGGCCGCGCCCTGCTGTTGTGCTCGGCCCCGCGGTGGTCGACGGACCGCTCGTCGAGTCTGCAACGGTGGTCGACGACGACGACGAGGACGAGGTCGGCGCCTGGACGACGATCAGCTTGGGGTGCCCGGCCCCCGAGCCGGGGAGTCCGGCGATGGCGGCGCCGAGGCCGAGGCTGACGGCGAGCAGCACGACGATGCCGGCGCGCTTGGCCGTGGGCCCCTGCCAATCCATGGCCAGGAGCCTAACGAGACAATTTTTTCTCGCGGCTTCCATCAGGGCGCCAACACCCGCCGGCCCGAGCGCGCCGAATTCCAACGGGCCGGTCACGCCCTACGAACTGGCCAGGTGGGCCGTGACACCTCCCTCCAACACCGTTCCAACACGCCGGTGTACCGGGTAAAACCGCTGGTCAGCGCCTTGCTGCTGCCTATCCGCGGTGCTACAAAACCGGGTCTCACCGGGGGCGCGGCGAGGCGCCCCCGCGTGCGATTCAACGGAGGTCACGGCGGCGAGAATGGGTTTGAGGAAGCAGGGCAGCCGGGTCCCGTGGGTGGCTGCCGTCCTGCCGACGGGCGCCGCCGCCCTCCTTCTGCTTTTGCCGAGCCCGGCCGCCGCCGCCAGGCGGGGTGGTGGGCCGGGGGCGACGACCACGACCACGGCGCCGCCCGAGACCACCACGACCACCGCGCCGGCAGCGTCGTCCCAGCCGACGGCCGCGCCTGCTCAGCCTGCTCCAGCAGGTCCGGGGGCATCGCCCCCGTCGCCCGGTCCGGCGCCTGCGCCTACGCCCGGCACCCAGACGGCCAAGACGGCCGACGGTGGCACCGTGACGGCCTCGACGGCAGGCGGGTGCTACACGGCCCAGGGCACCGGTAGCGGCCCCAACGACAACTTCACCGTGGCCATCGGCCACGGCTGCAACGCCACCGGCGCCGTCAACGTCACCGGCGGCACGACGGGCAACCTCACCGTCGCCATCGGCGGTGGCAACGCCACCGGCACGACCACCGGCGGCAGCAACGTCAACGACACGACGATCGCGATCGGTGGCGGCGACGCCACGGGGACGGCGATCGCCGGGCCCAGTGGCAACGCCAACGAGATGGCGTTCGCCCTCGGCGGCAACGCCTACGGCACCGCGATCGGGGGCGACAACGTCGGATTCGGTCCGAACGCCTCGTCGGGCACGGCAGGGAACGCCAACGCCCTGACCGTGGCCATCGGCGGCAACGCCGTGGGCCACGCAGTCGCTGGCAGCAGCATCGCCCTCTCCGACCAGAGCGGCGCCGGCGGAGCGACCGACGGGTCCATCATCACCCCCGCGTCGGCCGCCTTGACCATGCACGGCAAGAATGGCGGTGACGCCAACGCTGCGTCCGGCCAGGGCGGCAACGCAACCAACGTGACGTTCGCTGTCGGCGGCAACGCAGTCGGCATCGTCGGCGGTGGCAACTCGATCGCCATGGCCAACGCGGCCGGGGGCGTCGGCGGGGCAGCGGTCGTCCCGGTCGTGCCGACCGCCCGCTCGGGCGGGTCGGGTGTGGTTGCCGCCGGATCGGCGGGGAGCAACTCCGGCGACACGGGCGGGAGCGGCTCGGGAGCGAGCAGCTCACCCGACGCGACGACGGGTTCGACCCCCGGTGGCGAGGCCGGCGGCTCTGGCTCCTCGGGCGGGTCGACGTCCGACGGCGAAGCCGACTCGACGGGCAACTCGGGTGGCAACGGCGTGTCGCGGGCCAGCTCGGGCAACACCGGTGTCGCCGAGAACAACGTCAACGTCGTGGCGACCGGCGGTGACGGCGGCCGCGGTGGCACCGCCACGGCCCATTCCGGGAAGGCCGGCAGCCTGTCGAACGTGACCATGGCCGTCGGCGGATCGGCGACCGGCAACGTCGTCGGCGGCAGCTCCATCGCCTCGGCCAACGCCAGCGGCGGCAACGGCGGCGACGTGAGCGTCAACGTCGTCCCGACCGCCATCTCTGGCAACTCGGGTGACGTTTCGGCACAGTCCTCGGCGACCAACACCGGCAACACCGGGCCTGCGTCGTCAACGGCGTTCTCGGCGCCGGTCGCCACGTCCGGAGCCTCCGGCTCGACGGGCGCCACCAACGGCAACAAGGGCACGTCCGGCAGCTCCGGCGCCACCGGTGACGCCAGCGCCATGGGCGGCGCCATCTCCGTCGCCAACACGGGCGCCAACTCGCAGTCGACGGCGGTCTCCGGCAACACCGGCGCCGCCACCAACACCACCAACGTCCACGCTGTCGGTGGCGACGGGGGCGCGGGCGGCACAGCGCACGCCGTCTCCGGCAAGGGCGGAAGCGTTTCCAACGTCACCGCTGGGATTGGCGGCTCGTCCAACGTCCGCACGATCGGCGGCGAGTCGATCGCCACGGCCGACGCCAGCGGTGGGCGCGGCGGCAACGTGGACGTCACCGTGGTCCCCACGGCGATCTCCGGAAACTCCGGCGACGTCTCGGCCCAGTCTTCGGCCACCAATACCGGCGACACCGGCCCCGCCTCTTCCTCGGCCGGTTCGAGCCCCACGGCCATCTCTGGTGACTCCGGCGCCACCGGCTCGGCCGCTGGCCGCCGGTCGGGCTCTGGCGATTCGGGCAACACCGGCGACGCGACCGCCAACGGGCTCGCCGACTCCACCGCCAACACGGGCGCCAACAGCCGCTCCATCGCGACTTCGGGCAACACCGGTGACGCCACCAACGCCACGACCGTCGTCGCCACCGGCGGTCACGGCGCCAACGGCGGCACGGCCAGCGCCAAGTCCGGGAACGCGGGCAGCGCCAGCGGCGCCACGCTCGCCGCCGGCGGGCCGGCCAACAGCACGACCTCGGCGGATTCCATCGCCACCGGCGATGCCAGTGGCGGCGATGGCGGGTCGGTCAAGGTCACCGTGATCCCGACTGCCATCTCCGGCGACTCCGGCAGCGCCGTTGCCCAGTCCTCGGCCACCAACACCGGCAACACCGGGTCGGCGAGCTCGGCGGCCAACTCGACGCCACTCGCCACGTCCGGCGGGTCGGGCGACACCGGTTCGGTCGACGGTCGACGCGCCAGCTCGGGCGATTCCGGCAACACTGGCGACGCCACGGCCAACGGCCTGGCGGACTCGACGGCCAACACCGGCGCCGACGCGACCTCGCGGGCCACGTCAGGCCGCACCGGCGACGCCGTGAACCAGACCCGGATCGCGGCGACCGGTGGTCAGGCCGGCAACGGCGGGACCGCCGCCGCCGCATCGGGCAAGGCTGGCGTGGCCACCGGCGCGACGGTCGCGGCGGGGGGAGCGGCGAACGGCGCGGTGACCGCCGACTCAGTGCCCACCGGCGACTCCAGCGGTGGCCACGGCGGGGACGTCAGCGTGACGGTCATCCCGACCGCCATCTCGGGCAGGTCCGGCGACACCACCGCCCAGTCCTCGGCCACCAACACGGGCGACACCGGGTGGGCGGCGTCGGGTGCATCGGCGACCCCGGTGGCGCTCTCCGGGTCCTCCGGCGACACCGGCGACGCGTCGGGGAACAAGTCGTCCTCAGGCGACTCGGGATCGACCGGCGATGCGACCGCAGGCGGGTCGGCGCTCTCGGCCGCCAACAGCGGCGCGCGGGGCAACGCGGTGGCCGACTCCGGCGGCACAGGCGACACCATGAACAGCACGAGTCTGTCGTTGAAGGGTGGTCCCGGTGGCGTCGGCGGCGCTTCCCACGCCGCCGGTGGCATGGCTGGCGCCGCCTCCAACGCGGTGGCCGCCATGCAGGCTGTTGGAACCACCTCGGCCCGACTGCTGCCGCTCGCCGACATGGACGACGGAGGCGGCGGCGACGTGAGCGCCAAGGTCACCCCGACGGCCGTCTCCGGCGACTCTGGCCAGGCCCACAGCCAGTCCTCGGCGACCAACACGGGCAACACCGGACCGGCCAGCTCGTCCGCGTCCTTTGCCCCCGTGGCCCGCTCCGGTGACTCCGGCTCGACCGGGTCGACGGGCGGTGCCCACGCCGCACCGACGTCCCCCGGCGACCCCCTGCCGCTGCTCGCTGCTCGCGCCGCTGCCGCTCCAACGCCGCCCGTTTTGGGGCCGGCGACCTCGGGCCGCCGTAGCTCCGGGAGCGGTGTTGGAGCCGGCGTTGGGAGCGCCGATCCGACGAGCGTCGTGTCCGGTGCGGGGTTCGCCCGAGACGGGTCGGTGGCGTCGGGCTGCTCGGTCGCCATCGACCATTCGGTGGCCTCGGGGTGCTCCACGGCGATGCACAACTCGGTGGCCTCTGGGGGCCTCGCACCCAGTGCCATCGCACGGCCCGTCCCCGCTCCGACGGCGCCGTCGACGGCCTCTCAGCCCGCCTCGCAGGAGGTCCGGCGGCTGGCGACCACGGGCCTGCCCGTCGGCGATCTGGCGGGCGAGGGCGTGCTCAGCCTCGTGCTCGGTTGTCTGCTACTCGGTGCAGCAAACCGCCGATCAAAGTCAAATGACTGGATGCAGATCTCGGGAATTTCCCAACACTGTTCCAACACGTCCCCGGGCTCCATCACCCACCTGCGTTGGAACATCCCAACCCTCGACCAACACTCGAGAGTGCCGGCCTGACCTGCGGTTTTGTGCTGCTGGCGGCGTGTTGGAATCCGACCTGCGAGTTCCATCACCGGCGCCCGGTTCCAACACTTCCGAGGCTGGCGGGGCAGGGCGACGATACGCAGAAATTCCCCCAGAAATTTCGGCCGACATAGCTTGTGTGGCCCGGGGCTGCGTGCTAGAAAGCGATCCACTTTGTGTCGTGGGGAGACGTGCGCCCACGTGCGGGAACCTGTTCGAAGGCGGAACCAAGGCAAGGA
>JAFASB010000248.1 GCA_019244985.1 Acidimicrobiia bacterium
CCGCCGCAGCCTGACCGCTCGAGCCCCCACCGCTCTTCGACTGCGAACCCCCGGCCGTGATGCCCCCGCCGCCACCGGCCGCACCGGCCCCGGTCGCCCCGCCGGTATCGGCGGCCGCCTGGTCGGCGGCCTGGACGTCGGACGCCGATCCTGCCCGTACCGCCGAACCACCGTGGCGGCTCGCCTGGGCGAGCTCCTGGCCGGTGAGACGGGCACCGCACGCGCTCGCCACGAGCACCATGGCGAGGGCCACGAGCGCGAGCCGCGTCCGCATGGCCCTAGAGCACCGGCTCCGTCGGGTTGAAGCGGACAGGGAGCTTCTCGTACCCGGAGATGAAGTTCGCAGGCCGATAGGCGGGCTCGGCGGCGTCGACCAGCTCCATGTCGGGCAGGCGTCGGAGCAGGTGCTCGAACATGCAGATGAGTTCGAGTCGTGCGAGCGAGTTGCCGAGACAGAAATGCGTCCCGAAACCGAAGGCGACGTGCTCGTTGGGCTTGCGTTCGACGTCGAAGCGGAAGGGATCGTCGAAGACGTCGTCGTCGCGGTTCGCTGACGGATAGAGGAGCAAGAGCTTCTCGCCCTCGCGGAGGGTCTTACCGCGGAGCTCGGTGTCGCGGGTAACGGTGCGCGCCATGTTCTTGATCGGGCTGACCCAGCGGAGCATCTCCTCCACCGCAGTCGGGATCTTCGACGGGTCGTCGAGAATCTTCTGTTTCTGATCGGGGTTGGCGAGCAGCTGGTACATGCCGCCGGTGATCACGTGCCTCGTGGTCTCGTCGCCGCCGATGAGGATCAAGAGCGACTCGTGCACGATCTCGTCGTCGGTGAGCCGGTCGCCGTCGACCCCGGCGTGCACCAGCACGCTCATCAGGTCGTCGGTGGGCTGTTGCCGGCGCGCAGCTATGGCGTCGGAGGCGAACGCCTGATACCCGATGAAGGCCTCGGTTGCCCTGTCCGTGCTGTCCGGCGCGCCGGTCAGCGCCTTCATCATGGCGTCGGACCACTCGAGAAGCTGGGCCCGGTCCCCGGGCTTCACGCCCAGTGCGTCGCCGATCATGATCATCGGGAGGAGGGCGGCCACGTCGAACACGAAGTCGCACTCGCCCCGCTCGCACACGGCGTCGATGATCTCGTCGCACGCCTGGCGTACAGCGGCCTCGCTCTCCTTGACCCTTCGCGGTGTGAACCCCTTGTTCACGAGCTTCCGGTGCTTCAGGTGCTCGGGGTCGTCCATGTCGATCATCATCGCCACCGGCCCATTGTCCGGACGGATGCCGTTGGCGTTGGAGAAGAGACCCGGGTTCTTGGAAACCGCCTTGAGGTCGTCGTACTTGGAGATACCCCAGACCCGTCCGTCCCAGAAGACGGGCTCGTTGGCGCGCATCCAGGTGAGCGCCTCGTGGGGATTGGCGCCCCAGAAGTCGCCGCTGACGAGGTCGATGTCAGGCTTCGTCATGCGCCCCATCATGGCGCGTCCGTAAGCTGCGCCGTATGGCGCAGATCACACCCCCGAGAATCGAGGGGCGGGTGAGGGTGCGGGACGGGCGGAAGCTTGGGTTCGCCGAGTTCGGTCCCCCCGACGGCCGGCCCATCCTCTGGTTGCACGGCACGCCCGGTGCCCGACGGCAGATCCCCGAAGAGGCGCGCCTGGCGGCCGAAGAGGTCGGCGTCCGGTTCGTCGGCGTCGACCGTCCCGGCACGGGCATGTCGACGTCGCACCTGTACGGCGCGCTCGTGGAGTTCATGGGCGACCTCGAGATCCTGCTCGACGAGCTCGGGTTCGAAGATCTCGCAGTGGTCGGCCTCTCCGGGGGTGGCCCCTACGCCCTCGCCACGGGCTACGCGATGCCTGACCGGGTCAAGGCCATCGGCGTGCTCGGTGGGGTGGCGCCCACCCGCGGCGACGAGGGCGTCGACGGCGGTCTGGTCAGCCTGGCCGTCCGGTTCGCACCGCTCCTCCCGCCGTTCCGCGTCCCGCTCGGACTCGCTCTCGGCGGTCTCGTTGTCGCCCTGATGCCAGTTGGCCACCAAGCACTCGATGTCTATGCCCGGTTCTCGCCGCCCGGCGACCGTGAGGTCTTCGCGCGCGAAGAGGTCAAGCAGATGTTCATCGACGACCTGAGTGACACGGGCGGGCGGCTGCGCGCACCCATCGACGACGCCATCCTGTTCACCCGCGACTGGGGCTTCCGGTTGGCCGATGTGAAGGTGCCAGTGAAGTGGTGGCATGGCGACGCCGACCACATCGTGCCTCTGGCCCACGGCGAGCACTGCGTCGAGCTGCTGCCCGACGCAGAGCTGTTCGTGCGCCCCGGCGAAAGCCATCTGGGTGGGTTCGGGGCGGCCGAGGAAGTGCTCGAGACGGTGCTAGCAGCGTGGGACCACAAGCCTGTGAAGGAGACAGCAGTATGAACGTCGAGGACATGATCTTCGTGAGCGTCGACGACCACGTCGTCGAGCCGCCCGACATGTTCGAAGGGCGCCTGCCCGCGAAGTACGCGGACCAGGCGCCGAAGGTGATCCAGACCGACATCGGCGACGACGTCTGGACCTACAACGGCGTCACCATCCCCAACGTCGGCCTCAACGCCGTCGCCGGTCGGCCGCGCGAGGAGTACGGCATCGAACCCACGTCGTTCAACGAGATGCGCCGCGGCTGTTACGACATCCACGAGCGGGTCAAGGACATGAGCGCGGGCGGTGTACTGGGCTCGATCTGCTTCCCGTCGTTCCCCTCGTTCTCCGGGCGCCTGTTCGCCAACACCGAGGACAAGGAC
>JAFASB010000302.1 GCA_019244985.1 Acidimicrobiia bacterium
ACGCACCGGCCAGTCGGTCTCCGACGCCGCCCGTGATCTGGAGACGGCCAAGCGCCTTGCCCACCACGACAAGACCAACGCCGCAGCGCGCGCCGGCAGGCTCTCGCCCAAGCAGGCTGCCGCCATCGCCGACGCGGTGGCGGCCGATCCCCGGGCCGAGGACGCGCTGTTGGACCTGGCAGATCGGGCGTCGCTGGGTGAGCTGCGTGACGAGGCGGCATGGACGGCTACTGCTGCCACCACCACGACAAGAAGACCTACGAGGGATGGGGATTGGTCGAGGGCGTGGGCAAGCGGGCATTCGTCAGCCCCGACGATCCGAGGCACCCGAACAACGCCGGAAACCAGCGCGAACGACCACCGCCCGGACGAGCGGCATGACGCCAGGCCGCGTCAGCGCGGGCGATCGCCGATGATGGTGATGCGCTCCATCACTCGACGGTTGGGGAAGTAGTCACTCGCGGCATAGTGCTGGGTCGAGCGGTTGTCCCAGAACACAACGTCGCCGCTTTTCCAGCGCCAGCGGCACTGGTACTCGGGGAAGGTTGCGGTGCGGCACAGCAGGTCGAGCAGCTCGGCGCCCTCGTCAGGATCGAGTCCCACGATGTGCTGCGTGAAGGCCCGGTTGACGTAGATCGTCTTGCGGCCGGTCTCGGGGTGGGTGCGCACGACGGGGTGCTCGACCGGCGGGAAGTCACGACGCAGCTCGTCGCGCGTGGCCGCGTCCATGGCGAGGCCGAACGTTGCGATCCAGTCGTGGACGGCGTGGAGGCCGTCGATCCGGGCCTTAGTGTCTCCGCCGAGGCCGTCGTAGGCCGCGCCCATGTCCGCCCAGAGCGTGTCGCCGCCAACCGCGGGCACCTCCACAGCTCGCAGCACCGAGCCCAGTGACGGCTGCTCCCGCCACGTGACGTCGCTGTGCCACACGTTCTCGTAGCCGCCGAGGTTCGGACCCTTCTCGAAGCGGACGACCTGCGGACGCTCCTCCGGCTGGTCGACGGTGACGCGGATGAACGGATGGGTCTCGAGCGGGCCCCACCGCGATGCGAACGCCGTGTGTTGGTCACCCGTGATGTCCTGCCCACGAAAGAAGATGACCTTCCACTCCAATAGCGCCCGGTTCAGCTCGCCGAACAGCTCGTCGTCGACGGCCTCGGCGAGCGACACGCCGTCGATGACGGCGCCGATCGTCGGAGCAAGTGGCTCGACCGCGAAGCGGTTGTAGGGCTCGTCAGCCCAGCCATCGGGCACCCGGGCCTCGACGCGGGGTCCAGCGAGGTAGTCGGAGAACAGCCGGTTGGGATCGGTCAACGTCACGCGCAGAGTCTGGCCCTTCGGAGCGTCGCCGTGCCATCGCTCAGGCGAGTCAGGCCCACGCGGTTGGAGGCCTCGAGCGTTCTGGCGGTCGTGGGCGGCGTATAGCGATGCCTACGACCGCCAGAACGCAGGAAGTCTGTGGCCTTAGAAGGGCAGGCCGGCCTTGAACGACTGGGTGCCGTTGGCTAGCTGCACGCCGGCGAAGGATGGGACGTGGGAGTGCAGGTAGTTGAGCTCCAGGGCCAACGAGCCGACGCCGTTGGCGCCCGCCAGCGGGAGGAGCTGCACCGTGCTGAGCACGCCGAAGGCCTGGCCCTTGCTGTTGAGGAAGCCGCTGCCCGAGTCACCGGGGATACCCGGCGTCACCGTGTACACCGTCTGGTTCCAGCCGCCGCTGTCAGAGCCGAGGCTGACGCCGACCTTCGGACTCAGCTGCGGGACGGGCCGCAGCGACGAGTTGCCGTACGTGTAGACCTGGCCGAGGAAGCTGGTGCTGGCGGCAAGGCCGCTCGGGCCGCCCCAGTGCGGCACCGACGGATTCACGTTGCCGACGTCAGCAGGGTCGAGCTTCACCAGCGCCAGGTCGTTGTACTGACAGGTGTTGGCGTCCTTCTCGCCCTGGGCCTGCATCGTGGCCCACGAGTTGTAGACCATCGTGCCCGGCTTGCTGGCGCCTTGAACGCCGACCGCCGTACCGACGGGGAGCGTGGCCGACGAGCAGCCGTTGGTCGCCGTGTTGCCGCCCGTGCCGGAGCAGTGGGCGGCCTGGCCGATGTAGACGTTGGCCGAGTCGAAGTAGATGAAGTTCGCCGTGCACTGCGCACCCTGCGTATCGGTCTGCACGCCCGGATGGATGCCGGCGGTGGCGGCGGGAGCCCAGGCAGGCGTCGTGGAGGCGCTTCGGGCGGGCGCCAGTCCGGCGACGCCCGCGAACACGACCAACAGCACGCCGAGGAGTGCAGCAAGGGGAAGAACGCGGAGGCGCATGACGCCCAAGGTACCCCGAGCGGACTCGGAGGAGAACAGCACCCGAAGAGGATTTATCGGGTTTGTCGAGCGACGTTCAGCAGGATTCCGGCGGCACCCATGGTGATGACGAGCGACGAACCGCCGAAGGAGATGAACGGCAGGGGGACGCCGGTGACCGGCAGGACACCGATGACGGCGCCGATGTTGATCAAAGCCTGGCCCACGACCCAAGCCGTGATGCCCGCCGCGATGAGGGCACCGAAGCGGTCGGGAGCCTTTAGGGCGGTACGCACGCCGAAGACGGCGAAGGCGACGAACAGACCGATGACCAGCAGCGTGCCGATGAGCCCGAGCTCCTCGCCGATGATGGCGAAGATGAAGTCGGTGTAGGCGTTGGGCAGGAACCCCCACTTGGCGCGGCTCGCGCCCAGCCCCAGTCCGGTCCAGTGCCCGCTGGCCAGCCCGACGAGCGACTGCACGATCTGGTAACCGGTGTTGCCGGCGTCCTTCCACGGATGCAGGAACGAGAAGAGCCGGGCCCGCCGGTAGCTCTCGACGAGGCCGAGGAGCAGGGCGCCGCCCGCCGCTATCCCCAGGACGGCACCGAGCGTACGCATCTCGACGCCGCCGACGAACAGCAGCGACAGGACGATGCAGCTGAGGACGAGGGTCGTGCCCATGTCAGGCTGGGCCATGACGAGCACCGCCGCGCACCCGAACACCAGAAGCACCGGTCGCAAGGCTCGGCGCACGTCCCCCTTCGACCCGCGGCGAGCGAGGACGTCGGCGGTGAACAACAGGATGGCGAGCTTGGCGAACTCCGAGGGCTGAATCCGGAACTGGCCGGTGCCGATCCAACGCGACGAGCCGCGCACCGACACGCCGAGCCCGGGGACGAGGACCACCAGCAGCAAGCCAAGGGCGACGAGCGCGAGCGGGAC
>JAFASB010000358.1 GCA_019244985.1 Acidimicrobiia bacterium
CGGGCGGCATCGCCGAAGCTCTCGGCCTCGCCGAACGTTTCGTCGACGGTGATCGCGTCGTCGTCATGCTGGCCGACAACATCGTCGAGCGGTCGCTCAAGCCGGCAGCCGACAATTTCCGTGACCAGGACAAGGGGGCGCGCATCCTCCTGTCTCCGATCGAGGAGGCCGCCCACCTCCGCCACCTCGGAGTGCCCGAGCTCGACGAAGAAGGTCGAGTCGTGCAGACCATCGAAAAACCCGAGGATCCGCCCAGCGCCTACGGCGTGACCGGGATCTACTTCTACGACGCCACAGTGTTCGACGTCATCCCCACACTGAAACCGTCGGGCCGCGGTGAGCTCGAGATCACCGACGTGAACAACTGGTTCGTCTCGCAGAAGACGATGCAGTACGACGTGCTCGAGGGCTTTTGGGGCGACGCCGGCGAGTCGATCGAGGCCTACTACGAGGTGAACGACTTCGTGCGCGCCCACGGCGCCAACAAGGACTGACCCGTGCGTCTGTTCGTTACCGGCGGGGCCGGGTTCATCGGCTCCAACTACGTCCGCCACGTCCTCGCCTCCTCCGACGACGAGGTCACGGTCTTCGACGCCCTCACCTACGCCGGCAATCTGGAGAATCTCCGCGACCTCGAGGGCGAACGGCGCTACCGGTTCGTCAAGGGCGACATCACGGACCGCGCGGCGGTCGAGGAGGCGATGGCGGGCCACGCGGCTGTGGTCCACTTCGCGGCCGAGAGCCACGTCGACCGTTCGATCGTCAGCCCCGACGAGTTCGTGCACACCAACTGCGACGGCACCAATGTCGTCATGGACGTGGCCCGCCGCCTCGAGGTCTCCCGCATCCTGCACATCTCCACCGACGAGGTCTACGGCGCGATCGAGGACGGCGCGTTCACCGAGGACGACCCCCTCACTCCGCGCTCGCCGTACAGCGCGTCGAAAGCGGGCTCGGACCTGATCGCGCTTTCGTACTTCACGACGTACGGGCTGCCCGTGCTCATCACCCGCTCGTCCAACAACTTCGGGCCGTACCAGTACCCCGAGAAGGTCATCCCGCTCTTCGTCACCAATCTTCTGGACGGCCGGAAGGTTCCGCTCTACGGGGACGGCATGAACGTACGCGACTGGTGCTACGTCGAGGACAACTGCGCGGCCGTCGACCTCGTGCTGCGCGAGGGTGAGCTCGGCGAGATCTACAACATCGGCGCCGGCAACGAGATCCCCAACCGGGTTCTCACCGACAAGATCCTCGCCCTGCTCGGCGCCGACGACTCGATGATCGACTACGTCGAGGACCGTCTCGGCCACGACCGCCGTTACTCGATCGCCACCGACAAGGTGGAGGCGCTCGGCTGGCGCCCCACGCGCAATCTCGACGAGGCGCTGGCCGCCACCGTCGAGTGGTACCGCGCCAACCGCGCTTGGTGGGAGCCCCTCAAGGCCGGCTGACCACGGGTCTCGAGAGCACCACCGCAGTTCGGGTCGCAGTAGACGCCACGCCGTTGTTCGGCGCGCGCACGGGCGTCGGCATGTTCACGATGGGCGTCCTCGACGCCCTGGCCGAGCGCGCTGACGTTGAGCTCGTCGGCTATGCCGTGACGTGGCGTGGCCGTGCGGAGGTGTCGCAGATGCTGCCGAATCGTCGCGTGTGCCCCGCTCGGAGTCCGATGGCGGCACGCCCGCTCCGCTGGGCCTGGATGCGATGGAACCTGCCACCCATCGAGTGGTGGGCGGGCGAGGTCGACGTCGTCCACGGCACGAACTTCGTCGTCCCACCCACGCGCCACGCCGGCGAGGTGGTCACGATCCATGACCTCACGCCGCTGCGCTTCCCAGAGCTGGCCCACGAGGACACACTGGCCTACGTCCCGCTGATCAAACGCGCGCTCGAGCGCGGTGCGCTGGTGCACACCCCGTCGACATTCATCGCCGAGGAGGTCGTCGAGCACTTCGGCGTCGATCGCGAGCGTGTCCATGCCGTGGCCGAAGGGATCCCGCCCCTGCCGGACGTCGCAGCCGACGAGCAGGTTGCGGGCGGGGCGCCGTACATCCTCACCATCGGCACCGTGGAGCCCCGCAAGGACCACCCGCTCCTGGTACGCGCTTTCGACGCCATGGCGACCGACGCACCCGACCTGCACCTCGTGATCGCGGGCGGGGACGGTTGGGGCACAGCTGCGCTGGCCGATGCCATCGCGTCGGCGAAGCACCGCGATCGGATCGTCCGTCTCGGGTACGTCGACGACGAGGCGCGTGCCGGACTGTTGAACGGTGCCGCCGTCTTCGCCTTTCCATCGGTATACGAGGGATTCGGACTGCCGCCGCTCGAAGCCATGCGCGCGGGCGTGCCGGTCGTCGCGACCGCAGCCGGTGCACTCCCGGAGGTCCTCGGCGACGCGGCGCTGATCGTGCCCGTCGGTGACGCGGATGCCCTCGCCGATGCCCTGCGCCGAGCGGTGGACGACGAAGCCCTCCGGACGCGTCTCGTCGACGCCGGGCGGGCGCGTGTCGGCGGTTACTCATGGGCCCGGTGCGCCGACGGCCTCGTCGGGGTGTACCAACGGGCGCGGCCGGCGTGAAGCTCTTGCTCGTCGCCGAGCAGCTGCGGCGGCGCGTGCCCGGTGGGATCGGCACCTATGTGCGAGGCCTGACGTCGGCGCTCGCCACGCTCGACGGGGCGCCCGACGTGGCGTTGTGGGCCAGCGCCTATCGCGGAGCCGGGGACGACCCCGTGGCTGCGCTGGGCCGCACTCACGCATCGAGGCTCCCCGGGCCGCTGCTCACCCGCGCGTGGGACGCGGGGCTGGCCGGCGCGCCGCTCGGCTACGACGTGCTCCACGCCACCTCGCTCGCCGTGCCCCCCGGCAGCGGAACGCCGACGACCGTCCTCGTCCACGACGTCGCCTTCCGCCATGTGCCCGAGGCATATCCCCGGCGAGGACGGCGCTGGCACGAGCGCGCCCTACAGCGTGCGATCCGCCGCGCCGCGGTGCTCGCCGTTCCGTCGCCCGAGACGGCCGACGACCTGCTGGCCGCCGGCGCTCCGCCGGGGCGGGTACGGGTTCTGGCCGATCCCTACGGCTGCGACCACCTACCGGCAGCGGACACGGAGTCCACCACTGAGCTGCTGCGCGGGCTGCGGGTCGACGGCGAGTACCTGTTGACGGTCTCGACGCTCGAGCCCCGCAAGAACCTGCGCCGGTTGGTCACCGCCTACCGCGCCGCTCGCCCCCGTCTGCCCGAACCGTGGCCGCTGGTGGTCGTGGGACCGTCGGGGTGGGGCGAGACCCTGGCGCCCGAGCCTGGTGTCGTGCTGGCCGGCCAGGTGCCCGACGCCGTTCTGGCCGGCCTGTACGCACGGGCCCGCCTGGTCGCCTACGTCCCCCTCATCGAGGGTTTCGGATTGCCCGCGGTGGAGGCGATGTACGCGTGCGCGCCGGTCGTAGCCAGTCCGATGCCGAGCACGGGCGGCGCCGCCTTCGAGGTCAGCCCTACCGACACCGACGCGATAGCCGGCGCCCTCGCCGAGGTCGCAGGCCAGGAAGGGTTGCGATCCCAGCTCGTGACCGCGGGCGTCGTGCGATCCTCCGAGCTCACGTGGGGCGCCGCCGCCCGACGCCACGTCGAGCTGTGGAGCGAGGTCGCTCGCGGATGACGGTGCGCGTGTCGCTGGATGCCACCGCCATCCCCGCGCGTCCAGTCGGCGCCGGGCGGTACGTGCTC
Organism: Acidimicrobiia bacterium; assembly: GCA_019244985.1. Lineage (GTDB taxonomy): Bacteria > Actinomycetota > Acidimicrobiia > Acidimicrobiales > AC-14 > CADDZP01. The sequence continues at coordinate 3,729 of JAFASB010000358.1, forward strand.
GAGCTGGCGTCGGCGATGTCCAAGCGCGAGGACGTCGAACTGGTCGTCGTCTCGCGCCGTGGCGACGGCGCCCGCTGGCCTTCCCCGGTCGTCGAGCGGGCGCCTCGACCGAGGCCGCTGCGTCTCCTGTGGGAGCAGACCGCCCTGCCGCGCGTCCTCCGTGAGCTCCACGTCGACGTCCACCACGCTCCGCACTACACGATGCCGGAGCGATCGCGTGTGCCCGCTGTCGTCACCGTGCACGACATGACGCTCTTCGACCATCCGGAATGGCACGAGCGCAAGAAGGTCCCGTTCTTTCGCCGCGCCATCCGTGTTTCGGTCCAGAAGGCCGACGCCGTGATCTGCGTCAGCGAGGTGACGGCCCATCGTCTGCGCGCCCGCCTCACGCCGGTGGCACCGGTGCACGTCATCCCGCATGGTGTCGACCACGCCCGGTTCCGCCCCGACGCGTCGTCTGAGGACATGTCCGTCGTGGAGGCGCTCGGCGTGCGGCATCCCTACATCGCGTTCCTCGGCACGCTCGAGCCGCGCAAGGACGTGCCCGTGCTCGTCGCCGCCTTCGATCGCGTCGCCTCGGCCCACCCCGACCTCTCTCTGGTCATCGGCGGCCTCGACGGGTGGGGCGCCACTGCGGTCAGCGAGGCGATCGGGCGTGCGACCAACGCCGGACGCATCCGCCGCCTTGGGTACATCCCCGAAGATGTTGTCCCTGCCCTGCTGCGCCAGGCAGGTGTCGTCGCATATCCGTCGCTCGAGGAGGGTTTCGGCCTCCCGGCGCTCGAGGCACTGGCATGCGGCGCACCTCTCGTCACGACCGAAGGAACTGCGATGGCGGAGGTGACCGGCGATGCCGCGGTGCTGATCCCGCCTGGTGACGTCGGGGCGCTCGCCGAGGCCCTCGACGCACTCGTGGGAGGCGGCCCCGAGGTCGACCGCCTCCGTCGGCGCGGGCCCGAGGTCGCGGCCGGCTACACGTGGGACGCCAGCGCCGCCGCCCACGCCGAGGTGTACCGGAGCGTGGGCTGAACGCGCTGCCTCAAAAAACAGAAGAGGCTCCCGGTGAGGGGAGCCTCTTCTGCAGGGGGATGTTGAAACTGGTCAGGCGGCCTTGGTCTTCCTGGCCCCGTTGGTCTTGCCGTTGGTGCGGTTCAGCACCTGGCCCTGCAGGTTCTCGGCGGCGGTGCGGGCTTGCTTCACCAGGTCCTTGGCCTGCGCCGGGACGGTCTGCTCGATCTGGGTGAGGGCGGGCTGGATGCGGTCCTCGACCTTCTTGGACAGACCCTTGACCTGCTCGGTCGTGGCGCTGACCTGCGTCTCGACCTGCTTGGCGAGGTCACGGCGGGCCACCTGGGCCTTCTGGATTGCGAGGACGCCAAGGCCCACGGTCACGTAGGCGGCGTCCTTCACGGTCTTGGTCACGTCGGCCATGGGAGTGGCTCCTTTGCTCGGTCGCTAGCGACCATAGTCCAAGTGTTTAACAGTTGCAAGCAGTTTGCGCTCCAGGGGTGCATCACTGCAAACGACCCCGCCGCTACCCTCACCCGGCAGCAATGGACCCCCAACCCCAGGCCCCGTCGGTGGTTGCCGTCGTCGTGGCCTCCGACCCGGGGGAGTGGCTCGAGGAGACCCTGGGCGCCCTGGGCGCGCAGGACTATCCGAATCTGTCGGTCCTCGTCGTGGACGCCGGAAGCGACGACGGCGACTTGGCCGCCCGCATCGCTCCGGTCCTTCCGGACGCCTACGTCCGGCGGCCCGAGGGGAGCCCCGGCTACGGCCAGGCGGCCAACGAGGCCCTGCTCGCAATCGAGGGCGCAGCGTTCTACCTCTTCTGTCACGACGACGCCGCCGCCGACCCCGACGCCGTGCGCCTGCTGGTGGAGGAGGCCCTGCGGTCCAACGCTGCGGTCGTCGGGCC
>JAFASB010000437.1 GCA_019244985.1 Acidimicrobiia bacterium
CGGCCGGTCGACGTCGGCGACGAGCGTGCGGATGTCGTCGGCCGCGTTCACGCCGGGAGCGAAGAGCACGTCGGCGCCCGCGTCCTGATAGCGCTGCATGCGGGCGATGGTGTCGCTCAGGTCCCGCCGGTCGTGCAGGAAGTTCTCACAGCGCGCCGTGACCACTAGGTGGACGTCATCGCGGTGGGCGGCGTTGGCCGCAGCCGCCACCCGCTCGGCGGCGAGGTCCAATGGATAGATGGCGTCACCGCTCCAGTCCTCGACCGAGCAGCCGGCCAGCCCGGCGTCGACGCCGCGGGTGACGGTGTCCTCGACGCCCTCGGGCGCGTCGGCGAAGCAGTTCTCGAAGTCGGCCGACACCGGCACGTCGACCGCTGCGGCCACGGCGGCCGCGTGGGCAACGGCCTCGTCCCGGGTGACCGAGCCGTCGAGGCGGCCGAGCGTCGCTGCGAATCCGCCGCTGGTCGTGGCCAGGGCCTCGAACCCGACGGCGGCGAGAAGCTTGGCCGACCCAACGTCCCAGGGGTTGGGCATCAGGAGCGGCGTCGGCTGCGCGTGCAGCGCGAGGAACCGCTCGGCCTTGTCAGCCTGTGTCGTCATGGGGCGACGCTAGGCAGCGCCGCCCCATGCCGCTAACCCTGCTGGGCCGAGAAGGCCTCCATGCGCTTTTGCATCTCCTCGGGGGAGACGTCTTCCTTGTGGGTCATCACGTCCCAGCGGTGTCCCCACGGGTCCTCGAACTGACCGGCGCGATCGCCGTAGAACTTGTCCTCGATGGGTTGGGTCTCCTGGGCGCCCGCCTTGAGCGCGGCCTCGAACGTCTTGTCGACGTCCTCGACGTAGACGACCAGGTTGATCGGCGTGTTCCCAAGCTTCTTGGGGTCGACGAAGTTCATCTCGGGATGGGGGTCGGCCATCATGATCACCGAGTCGCCGATACCGATCTCGGCGTGGCCGACGCGGCCATCGGGGGCGGGCATGCGGAAGCGCTCGGTGGCGCCGAAGATCTTCTTGTAAAACTCGATTGCCTCCGCCGCACCGTCGATGGCCATGTACGCCATCACCCGGGGATAGTTGTGGGGGATGGGCTTCACTGCCGCCATGGCGTCTCCTCTCTTTCGTCTCTCGTTGTCGGTACCGACATACTCGCCGATGAAACCGGCCACGTACTGACCGGTTAGATGAGAACTCTCAGCCAGCGGGAGCTCCTGCTCGCCATGCTCGACCGTCAGCTCCTGCTGCGGCGGTCGGGGCTGCCGCTCAGTGCGGTCGTCGAGCGCATGGGCGGGCTCCAGGCCCAGTACGCGCCGTCGATGTACGTCGGCCTGTGGACGCGCATGTCTGCCTTTGCCCGCGCGGATCTCGATGCCGCGCTGTCGGAACGGACGGTCGTGCAGGGCACGCTGTTGCGGTCGACGATCCACCTGGTGTCTGGCGCCGACTACTGGCCGTTGGCGGCGGCCATTCGTGAGTCTCGGAAGCAGTGGTGGCTGCAATCGCGCAAGGACGATCCTGCGGCGTTGGACGCTGCCGTCTCCGCACTGCGCGCGCTCCTGCGCGAGCCGATGAAGGCGAAGGACATCGAGGCCGCGCTCGGCGTGAAGATGGAGGCCTTCAACCAGTGGACCGAGCTGGTGCGGGTCCCGCCGTCAGGAACGTGGGACCGTCGCCGCGCCGACCTCTACGCCTTCGCGGAGGACTGGATCCCGCGCGTACGGGTTTCGGCCGCGGACGCGGCCGACCACCTCGTCCGCCGCTACCTCGGCGCGTTCGGCCCCGGGTCGCCAGCCGACATCGCCAACTGGGCCGGCGTCGGCCCCAAGCCGATCCTCGCCGCGGTCGAGCGCATGCGGCCCGAGCTCCGCGAGTACCAGTCCGAGTCCGGCGCCGAGCTCATCGACCTCAAGGAGGCCGAGATCCCGCCCCTCGACACCGAGCTCCCCGTGCGATGCCTGCCGGTGTGGGACGCGACGATGCTCGTCCACTGCCGCCGCACGGGCATCCTCCCCGAGCAGTTCCGCACCGTGCTCTTCAACACCAAGAACCCCCAGTCGTTCAACACCTTCCTCGTCGACGGGTGCGTCGCCGGCACGTGGAAACACACTCCGACGGGCGTCGAGCTCGAGCCCTTCAGGAAGCTGGCGGCGTCTACGAGACGGGAGCTGGAGGCGGAAGCTGTGGGCTTGGCAGCGCTGTACTCCTGAACGGCCACGCCAGCTGGCGCAGGTATCCCTGAGGGACGTCGTCGTCGATGCCATACCGCTCGGGCCGCACGCCGTCGGGAACGTGCAGGGTGCCGAAGAGCAGGTCGATCCAGGGGAACTCGCCGGCGAAGTTCGTGTTGTAGGCCTCGGGCTGGTTGGCGTGATGCCAGTGGTGGAACTCCGGGGTCCCGATCACCCACTTCAGCGGCCCGAAGGTCAGCCGCACGTTGGCGTGGATGAAGATCGCCTGCAGCGTCGTGAAGACGAGGAAGGCGCCGAAGGTCGCTCGCGTGAAGCCCAAGGCATAAAGCGGCAGGACGGCGCACGATCGGGTGAACGCCTGGTCGACCGGATGCAGATGGGCGGCGGCCAGCCAGTCCATCTCCTTGATCGAGTGGTGCACTTTGTGGAACTTCCACAGCACCGGCACCGAGTGCGTCGCCCGATGACCCCAGTAGCCGCCGATGCCGGCGATGACGAGGGCAAGCGTCACCTGCACGCCCCACGACATTCCGGCAAGTCCGGACCGAACGGCGTCGGGAACCAGCGCCTTGAGGACCGTGCCGACGATGACCACGGCGACGAGCATCACGGCGGTCGTGAGGATGTTGTTGACGACGTAGTGGACGATGTCGGTGGCCCAGCCCTTGCGCAGCACCTTCTGGGGATGCAGTGCGAACACCTTCTCGAGGGGCACGAACACCACCGCCAGCACGACCAGGCCGAACACGGCCGGACCGCGAATGGCGAGGGCAACAAGAAGGACAGCGAGCGTGGCAATCCCGAGCGCCACCCCGCCAAGGCTGAGCCGCTGCGTCTCGTTCATGACCGCATCATCGACCCCAGATATGAGGAACCTGTGAGCTCTCCCGACCGGGGCATCGTTTATCGGACCCGGATGCGTACGCTGGACGTTGACCATGTACGAGCAGATTGCAGCGAACAAGCGGCGGGCCGTCCTCTGCGTCATCGCGTTCTTCTTCCTCTGGGTGGGAATTGGGGCGCTGGTCGGCGTGATCGCGGCCGCGGTCTCGAAGCAGCCCGATTCGACGCCGAACTACGGCGGGGCGATTGCCTTCGGCGCGGTGGTCGCCGCCATCCTGGCCCTGCTTGGGGTCGCCTACTCGATCAGCTCAGGTGCCCGGCTGGTGCTCGCGGTGTCCGGGGCCCGGGAGGCTGACCCCAACCAGTACCGCCAGCTCCACAACCTGGTCGAGGAGCTGGCTATCGGCGACGGCCTGCCCAAGCCCGCCGTCTACGTGATCGACGACCCGTCGCCCAACGCCTTCGCCACCGGCACCAGTCCGAACAAGGCAGCGATCACGGCCACGACCGGCCTCCTCGAGATCATGAACCGCGAGGAGCTCGAAGGCGTGCTGGGCCACGAGATGAGCCACATCAAGAACTACGACGTGCGGCTGCTCTTGATCGTCACCACGCTCATCGGCCTCGCCGGCCTGCTGGCGAGCATCGTGTGGCGCAACGCCATCTTCTTCCGCCCGCGAGGGCGTGACTCCGGACAGATCATGATCGTCGTGTTTGTCGCCGGCATCCTGCTCGCCATGGTCGCGGTCGTCTTCGGACCGCTAATCAAGCTGGCCCTGTCCCGCCGCCGTGAAGAGCTCGCCGACGTCAGCAGTGTCGGCCTGACCCGCAACCCCGAAGGACTCATCAGCGCGCTCAAGAAGCTCCAACAGAACGACAAGCCGTTCAAGAAGTTCAACCACGCCACGGCGGCCATGTGTATCGACGACCCGCTCCAGCACCACGAGGGCTGGTTCCACCGCCTGTTCGATACCCACCCGCCGATCGACCAGCGCATCGCCATCCTCGAGCACCTCGCCTTCACCAAGGAAGCGCCGGGCGCCACTAGCTGAGCCGCATCAGCAGGGTCAGCGGCCCGAAGGCACGAATCTCCTAGGTGTGACCTCGATCAGCAGGCGGTCCTTCCTCAAGGCCGGTGCCGCCGCGGGCGGTGCAGCGATGGTCGCCAAAACCGGCCGGGCGTGGGCCGCCAATGCGCCCGCGCCCCCTGGCACCCGGCCCTATCCCAACCTCCCCGAGGGCGTCGACACACTTCCCCAGATCGAGCACATCGTCGTTCTGATGATGGAGAACCACTCCTTCGACAACTACTTCGGCCTGCTCGGCCGCGGCGACGGCTTCGCCCTCGACGCCAGCGGCAAGCCCACGGCCACCAACCCCGACGGCAAGGGCAACCTGGTCCACGCCTTCCACATGCCCACGCCGTGCCAGCTGCAGAGCAAGCCGAGCCAGGCCTGGAACGCCAGCCACGTCCAGTACGCGGGCGGCACCAACCAGGGCTTCGTCATCAGCGACAGTGGCCCGGTCGCCATGGGTTACTGGACAGGCGACGACCTGCCCTTCTACTACGGCCTCGCCAAGGCCTTCCCGATCGCCGACCGCTACTTCTGTTCGACTCTGGCGCAGACGTTTCCCAACCGGCGCTTCCTCCACGCCGCGTCAGCCTTCGGCTTGATCAACGATCCGCTGCCGGGCGTCAACGACCCGCCGCCGCCGACGGGCACGATCTACGACCGCCTCAACGCCCACGGCATCACGTGGAAGAACTACTTCGTCGACCTGCCCGACGTCGGGCTGTTCCCGTACGTGTTGAAGAACAACCCGGGCAAGGCCGTGCCGATCTCGCAGTTCTACGTCGACGCCGCGGCCGGCACGCTCCCGTCCTACAGCGTCGTCAGCCCCGAAGGACTGGGTGTCGCCTCCGAGGAGAACCCCCAGAACATCCAGCTCGGCGAGTCCTTCGCGGCGTCGGTGATCACCGCCGCCCTGCACGGCCTCGCATGGCGTAAGACGTTGCTGATCTTCAACTACGACGAGCATGGCGGCTACTACGACCACGTGCCGCCGCCCGCGGCGGCGAAGCCCGACAACATCCCGCCCGCCATCCACGTCCCGCCCGATCAGCCCGGCGGCTACGACCGCTACGGCTTTCGGGTCCCGTGCGTCATCGCGTCGCCGTACGCCCGCAAGAACTACGTGTCTCACGTGGTGCACGACCACACGTCGATCCTGCGGCTGGTCGAGACCAAGTGGAACCTAGGGGCGATGACGTACCGCGACGCCAACGCGTCCAACCTCTTGGACATGGTCGACCTCACATCGCCGCCCGCCTTTGTCGAGCCGCCGACGCTGCCCCTGCCGGCGCTGGTGACGAAGCCCAGTGCGTGCGCGGTCACCGGCGCCGGCCAGATCCCGCCGGACAGCGCGGTGACCCCTGCGTCGGCATCACAGGCCAACAGCGTGCAGGGCAACCAACACGGCGGTGCCGGCGCCGCCCCGAACGCGGCAACGCCCACGCGGGTTCAGGGCCGCGAGCTCGCAGCCACCGGCCGCAATGACCGCCGAGACGCCATCGCCGCCCTCGCGGCATTGGGCGCAGCCGCAGCCCTGCGAACCCGCACCGCTCCTGACCCCGCCAACCCCTGACCCGCAAACCCTGACCCGCAAAACCTCTCCGATCTTCATTTCGGCGCCGGCAAACGGGCAGAAACGGAGCACGGGGACAACATCGGAGAGGTTTTTGGGTTCGCTGTCCACGATTCGGCCCGCTCAAGGCTTTGTACGGGTATGGACGAACGCCAGCCTGCTGAAGACATCGCCGCCATGGGGGCACCGGCCAGCCCCGACGCCCTCAAGGAGATCGTCGCCCGCCATCACCGCCGGCGCAGCCGCACCCTCGGCGTCCTGCTGGCCGTGGCCCTGATCGCAGGGCCGGTCGCCGGATGGGCGATCGGCCAAGGCGGGGGTGGCGGGGGGCAGCAAATTGCCACCGGATCGAAGGGCGGCACTCCGACCGCGGCGAACGCGCCGACACCTGGCGCGAGCGGCGGCGTCTCCGGGGGCGCCATCGCTTCACCCGCCGACCTCGGTGCCA